>NZ_JBNCOG010000037.1:0-37543 GCF_051280745.1 Nocardioides ureilyticus
TCGTGTTCATCAACGCCCCACCGGCGGTCACCGAGCCCTCGAAGACGAGCGGCTGGAGGCCGGCGCGGGCGGCGTACACGGCCGCGGTGTAGCCCGACGGGCCGGAGCCGATGACGATGACCTGGCGAGCATCAGGCACGAGCAGTGTCCTCGGTCGCGTCCGGCGACGCGAGCAGAGACGGCGGGAGGTCGATGTCGGGCACCAGCTCGACGAGGAGCTCGCGAACCCGGGAGTCGATGTCGGCGACGACGCGACGCACCGTTGCCTCGTCCTTGCCCTTGGGGTCTTCCAGGGGCCAGTCCCGGTAGCGGGCGCCGGGGACGTAGGGACAGTTCTCGCCGCAGCCCTGGGTGATGGCGAGGTCGCTCTCGGCGATCATCTCGGTCGTGAGCAGCTTGGGCGACTCCTGCGAGGTGTCCAAGCCGAGCTCTTCGAGGACGCGGGCGACCTCGGGGTGGATGTGGTCACCGGGCTCGGTCCCGGCCGAGATGGCGACGACGCGGCCCTGGGCGTAGTACTCGGTCAGCAGCCGGGAGGCGACCGACCGACCGCCGTTGGCGCGGCAGGCGTAGACGACCTGCGGCACGTGGCCGCCGTCCTCGGCCGAGCTCGTGCTGCCGGTGGTCTGGTCTGTGCGGGTGGCGTCGGGGCTGGCGTCGGTCATCCGTGTCCTCCTTGCGTGGGGATGCGGTGTGGGTCGGGAGTCGTTTTTCCGGACGGGATCGTGCCGTGCCGAAGTGACAGGCACGTGGCCCTCAGGTGGCCGGGGCGAGCTCGGCGAGCACGGCCAGGACGCGGTTCTCGATGGCGTCGCGGATGAGCCTGACCTCCTCGACCGGCCTGCCGGCGGGGTCGTCGAGCGCCCAGTCGAGGTAGGTCTTCCCGGGGTAGATCGGGCAGGCGTCCCCGCAGCCCATCGTGATGACGACGTCCGCAGCGCGGACGACGTCGTCGGTCAGCGGCTTGGGGTACTCACGCGAGAGATCGAGGCCGACCTCCTCCATGGCGGTGACCACGGCCGGGTCGAGTTCGGCCGCGGGCTGGGAACCTGCGGACCGGACGTGGACGCGGCCCCGGCCGTGGTGGTCGAGCAGCGCAGCGGCCATCTGGGAACGCCCCGCGTTGTGGACGCAGACCAGCAGGACCTCGGGCACCCCGGTCGCGATCGTGCCTTGGGACTGGGCCAGCGCCGTGAGTCGATCAGCGGCGAAGGTCTCGGCCAGGACCGGCAGGTGGTGGGTGACGCGGGCGGTCCGCTTCAACGCGGCGTACGACTCGAAGAGATACCGCTCGATCGTCTCCTCCGCGAAGTGTCCGGCGAACCGCGTGGCGAGTCGGTGCGCACCGGCGTGGAGGAGGTCACGTGGATCGCTGATGCCCGGTAGGACGGCGTCCTGGGAGGACGCGGCGCGGGTGTCGTTCAGGGTGTCGGGGTCGGTCATCACGTGCTCCTGTGTCGACAGGGATGGGGTTGTGGTGACGATCAGGACGGTGCGTCGCCGGCCGAGCGGCGAGCGGGACCTGCAGGGAAGAAGCGGCGGGCCCAGAGGCTGACGTAGACGAGCCCGACGAGCACCGGCACCTCGATGAGCGGTCCGACGACCCCGGCGAGCGCCTGCCCGGAGGTGACGCCGAAGACGCCGATCGCCACGGCGATGGCCAGCTCGAAGTTGTTGCCGGCAGCGGTGAAGGACACCGCGGTGGCGCGCTGGTAGTCGAGGCCGATCGCCCGCGTGAGGAGCATCGAGCCGCCCCACATGAGGAAGAAGTAGGCCAGCAGCGGCAGCGCGATCCGGGCGACGTCCAGCGGCTGGTTGGTGATGGTGTCGCCCTGCAGCGCGAAGAGCAGGACGATGGTGAAGAGCAGGCCGTAAAGCGCCCAGGGGCCGATGCGGGGAAGCACCGTGGACTCGTACCACTCGCGCCCCTTCGCCCGCTCCCCGAGCGTGCGGGTCAGGAAGCCCGCGAGCAGCGGGATGCCCAAGAAGATGAGGACGGACGTGGCGATCTCCCACATGGAGACGTCGAGAGAGGTCTGGTCGAGCCCCAGCCAGCCCGGCAGCACCTCGAGGTAGAAGTAGCCGAGCACCGCGAACGCCAGGATCTGGAAGACGGCGTTGATCGCCACGAGGATCGCGGCTGCCTCGCGGTCGCCGCAGGCGAGGTCGTTCCAGATCAGCACCATCGCGATGCAGCGGGCGAGACCGACGATGATCAGGCCGGTGCGGTACTCCGGGAGGTCCGGCAGCATCAGCCAGGCGAGGGCGAACATCAGCGCCGGCCCGACGACCCAGTTCAGGACGATCGAGGCGCCCAGCAGCCGTCGGTCGCTGGTGACGTGGCCCAGCTCGTTGTAGCGCACCTTGGCGAGGACCGGATACATCATCACCAGCAGGCCGATGGCGATCGGGAGCGAGACCGAGCCGATCTCGACCTCCGCGAGGGCGTCGTCGAGGCCCTCGACGACGCGACCGAGGACGAGGCCGACGACCATCGCCACACCGATCCACACCGGCAGGAAGCGGTCGAGCGTCGAGAGCCGCTGCAGGACGGGGCCGGTGTCGGCCGAGGCGGTCTCCCGCACGGTGTCGCTCATGCGCTCGCTCCTGCCAGGGCTGCGGTCGACGCCGACGAGCTGAGTGCGAAGAGGCTGCCGAGGGCCGCCATCGCCTCGGGCCGGGCCAGGTAGAAGACCCAGGTCCCGCGCTTCTCGCGGTCGAGGAGTCCTGCCTCGTGCAGCACCTTGAGGTGGTGGCTGATCGTGGGCTGGGAGAGGTCGAAGTACGGCAGCAGGTCGCACACGCACGCCTCGCTGCCCTCGTGGGAGAGCACCAGGGAGAGCAGCCGCAGGCGGGTCGGGTCGGCCACCGCCTTGAGCATCGGGGCGACCCCTGCGGCGCTCTCGGCGCTGATCGGTTCACGGGCGAGCGGCACGCAGCAGGCGAGACCGGCGTCGCCTGCCGGATCCGGCAAAGACTTCGACATGCGTCGATGTTGACACACATCGATACGCCTGTCACCCCGGCGCTCGGCCCGTCCTAGCCCGATGTCAAGCACACTTGACACAAGGCGGCATGTCAAGCAGGCTTGACGCGTGCAGAACGTCGTGCGGCAACTCCGGGTCGCTCGCGGCCTCTCGCAGGCTGCGCTCGGTGAGGCCCTGGGGGTCTCGCGGCAGACCGTGAACTCGATCGAGACCGGGCGGTACCTGCCCTCGCTCCCGCTGGCGATCGCCCTGGCTCGGTTCTTCGACAAGGCAGTGGAAGAGGTGTTCGATGTCGACGCGTGAGAAGACGACGCCGGTGATGATCCGGTGGGCGGTGCCCGGAGTGGCCGTCATCGCCGGCCTGGCCTACCTGGTGGCGGGGGTGATGGGAGACGACCTCACCTTCGGACTCGTCGGTCTGGGCGTGATGCTGGCCGTGGCGCTCGTCTTCGTCGCCGCCTCCGGGTGGAGCGAGACCGCGGCCGGGCTGCGGGACCGCACCGACGAGCGGATCAACCAGATCGACCAGTCAGCCTCCCTGGCCGCCGGGATGACGGTGCTCCTCGCCGTGCTGGCGATGTTCGTGGTCGAGATCGCCCAGGGCGAGGACGGGTCTCCGTACTACCAGCTGGGCGCGCTGGGCGGGGTCACCTACCTGGTCACGCTGGTCTGGCTGCGCTTCCGGCGCTGAGCGGGGCGGACGGTGTCGACGACCTCCTGGGCGGTCGCGATTCCCGACCGGACAGCGCCCTCCATGTAGCCGTTCCACTCAACGGCGTACTCAGCGCCGGCCCAGTGGATCCGGCCGACCGGCGGGCGCAGCACGTCGCCGTAGCTGGTCCAGACCCCGGGGGCGAAGTGGGCGCCGTAGCAGCCCCGAGTGAACTCCTCGGAGGTCCAGTCCTTCTCGACATAGGCGACAGGGCGGGCCGCCTGCGGGCCGAAGAAGCGGACGAAGGAGTCCACGACCGCCTCACGGCGCTCGGCTTCGGTGAGCCGCTGCCAACGCCGCGCCTCACCTCCCTCGACGAAGCCGAGCAGGATGCCGATCTCGGCACTCGCCGGGGAGACGTCGAACGTGACCTTGACCGGCCCCGCCGCGCAGGCCACTTGGCCGTTCAGGCCCTGCTCGCGCCAGAACGGGGTCGGGTACGCCGCGAACGTCTTGGCGACCGTTCCCGCAGGGAGCTTCTGGGTGAGCTGGTCGCGCCAGGCCGGCAGCGGTGGGTCGTAGCGAAGACGTCCGGCGAGGGTCGGCGGAAGGGCGACCACGACGCGGTCAGCAGCGAAGCCCTCGCCGGCGTGGGTAGTCACAGTGACGCCGGTGTCGCCATGGGCGATCATCGCGACCGGCGTCGAGAACCTGACGTCCAGGCCGACGGCGAGCCGATCGGCGACGACAGCGGCACCACCGACGACGCGGTCCTGCTGCGCGCCTCGGTCAACCGCGAGGAGGGTCTCGAGATCGGTGTTGCTCACCGCGTAGAAGAGCGCGTGCAGCAGCGAGAGGTCGCTCGCATCGGCGGAGAAGACCGCCTCGGTGGCGACGCGGAAGTAGGCCCGTCCGCTCGGCGTGCGCAGGTTGCGTCGGATCCAGGTCTCGAAGGTCTGCCCGTCCAACAGCTCGGCTCTCGGGTGCCCCCAGGGCTGGTCGGGATCGACGGCTCGCGCGAGCCGGCCGAACCGCGCGAGGCCCTGAGCCAGGTCGGCGAGCGCGACGGGGTTGAGACGCGGGACGGCGCCTTTGGCGCCTTCCACGAGGACTCTCCTGCGACCGAGCTGGACCAGCACCTTCCCCGCGTCGTTCCAGGTGCGGACGGTCTCCAGCCCGAGCTCCTCGACGAGCGCGTGCATCCGGGTGTGGCCCTCGCCGATCCAGGTCCCCCCGAGGTCGATGGGGAACCCCTCGATCTCGCCGCCCTCGAGCCGGCCACCGACCCGGTCGCGGGCTTCGAGGACGACCACCTCCGCTCCGGCCCGCCGGAGCTCGTGCCCGGCGGCGAGCCCCGCCAGCCCGGCGCCGACGACCACGACCTTCATGCGCTGCTCTCCAGACCCTCGACCGACGCCGGCCAATCTAGCGACGCGGCGGCCCGGCCCGGGCGTGGCCGATCGCTCGTCCGGATCATCGACCGAGCCGTTCGCTGCGACGTCGGCCGTATGTCGCTCGATAGCCGGACCCCCATGGCAGACGATGGCGTGGTGACGTACTCGCCACCCCCGTCCCCACCGTGGCTCGACGACCTCCTGACAGAGGTCGACCGCGAGTTCGCGGTCACGGGAGTCGACACGCCGGGGTGGCCCGATCCTCATCCGGACCGGGAGCCGCTCGAGGAGGAGTACTCGCGCTGTCTCGACCCCGGCAAGTACCTGATCCTTCCCGCGCGGGTCGAGGCGTGGGCACGGGTGGTGACGGCGCGCGGGCTCGCAACGGTCGACGAGCCCGATCTCTCCGTGTGGCGCGGCTCCCGGCGCCTCCCCGACCAGACCGGTCCGGTCCGCCGGTTCACCCCGACGCAGCCGGACGGCGCGACGCTGCTGGCGGCGACCGCCGTCGTTGACGGTGAGCCCTTCGGTATCGACCTCGGCATCGCCTGTGCAGGCACGACGGTGGCGTTCCTCGACGCGCTGCCGGATTGCGGATGCGACGCCTGCGACTGGGGTTCCGCCGACCTGCTCCGGGAGCTGGACGACTGGTTCCTCACCGTCGCGAGAGGGGGCGTCCTCCATGCTCGATCGGACGGCGCCTCGATCACGCAGACGCGGGACGGATGGGCGGGTTCCGGGGACAGCCACCGACTGGAATGGTGGCTCGACGAATCCATACCGGCGCCGCTCGGCGTCGAACGCTGGATCGGATCGCCCTGGCTGTAGCCCCGTCGTCGTCGGGCTGGTGCCGCGCGTCTTCCCGTGTCGCACGCGCCGCTCGCAGGAGGAGACTGGCGGCGGGTCAGTCCATCAGTGAGGGCGCGATCGAGATGTCGGCCAGGTGCTGGTCGCCGCTGGCGATGCGTTCGAAGGCGCCGTCCCCGTACCGCCAGGCGACCAGGTGCCAGGTCTCGGCGGGCGGCGTCGGAACCTCGTGGTCACGCGGTCCGACCTTCAGCACCACCGTGTCCGGGTCCAGGAAACCCATGGCGGTGAGACGACCGTTGTCGCTGTAGACGGCACCCCGGTCGTCGATGGGGGCGTACGCGACGATGTCACCGGTGGCGGCGTCGACGACGACAGGGCCACTTCGAGGGCCTGCGTCCGGGGCGCTGTAGCTGTCGAGGCTGCCCGTGGTGCACGCGACGAGTCCGTGCGCTGCCACCAGACGCTCGCACTGGGGGAACGGGACCTCGCGCACGGCGCGCTCGCCATCCCAGGTCACCAGCGTGCTGCGCGGGTAGTCGTTCTGGTGGACCGGGCCGTCCGGGTCGATCCCGAAGACGTCCGTGACTCCTTCCTGAGTGCCGTAGTCCGCGGGGCGGGCGTCACCGTCCAGTCCGATGACCCACGGCTCGCTCCAGTGCAGGGCCAGGAGCGCATCGTCGTCAGACAGCCAGCGCAGTTCGGGTGCATAGTCCCACGGCGGCGCGAGCTCGGCGGGCCAATCCAGGACGGCGACCTCGCCGGTCGTGACGTCGAGGACGCTGATCCCGGCATCCGTGCTCACCGCGACCCTCGTGCCGTCGGCGGAGATCGCGACAGGGGCAGCCGGGTACGGCGTCTCCTCGAGTATCGCGAAGGCCGCCGGCGCACTTCGCCACCGGCCATCGGTGCCCAACAGCCGCACCCCAGCTCCCACCTCGGGCCAGGCCACCACCACTCCCGACATCGGGTCCTCGCCGACAGGGTTGGCGCCGGGCTCGATGTCCGGCTGGAGGCGACCACCCGACCCGACCAGGCTCGTGAACTCGACGTCGCTGAGCGGCGCGGCCGGGAGGTCGAACGGGTCCCACACCGGCTGCGTGGCCGCGCCGGCTCCTTCCACAGTGGCGGGCGGCGTGGCCACGGCGTCGGTCGACGGCGTATCCACAGGTCCGACGTCGGCGCGGCGAGCGTCGGGGACGTCTCCGATCTGCGCTATCCCCGCGGCGACGAGGACGACGAACGCAGCCGCCCCCGCCACGGCGATCGCTCGGCCCCGGCGTCGCCGTCGGCGTGCCTCGCCCAGGACAGCCGCTTCGAGGTCGACCGTCACGTGATCCGTTGCCGCCCGGAACGCCGCGCGCATGTCGGTCATCGTGGTCCTCCGATCAGGTCATCGAGCTCGGGAGCGACCTGGCGCAACCGACCCAGCGCAGCGGCATGGGTGCTCTTCACGGTGCCGACGGTGACCCCCAGGATCTCCGCGGTCTCCCGCTCGGTCAGGTCGTCGAAGTAGCGCAGCACCAGGACGGCGCGTTGGCGGGCGGTGAGCCTGGCGAGCGACTGGTGAATGACCAGCGTCGTCTCGGTCTCGGCGAGGTCAGCAGGCACGTCTGGGAGCGTGGCGACCGTCGTCTCGCGAAACCGCCGCCACCACGACACGTTGTCGCGGACGATGATCGTCCGTGCGTACGCCGTCGGGTGGCTGTCCCGCAGTCGGCTCCACCGCAGTCCGACCTTGACCATCGCTTCCTGCGCCAGGTCCTCGGCACGCTGGAGGTCACCCGTGAGCAGGTACGCAGACCGCGTCAGCCGGTTCTGGTTGGCCCTGACCCATTCCGCGAACTCGGTGTCGCCCATTCGCCCTCCGCCCATGGCACTCGTGGAGGGAACGCCGTGGAAGGCCGAATGGTTGTGCCTCGCCGAGAACTTCTCGCGACCCGACAGCCGGTCAGCGACGAGTCACGAAGATGCCACGCGCGACGGCTCCCGCGACAAGGCATGCCGTGAGTACGGCGGTGACAGCGCGGGTCGTAAGCAAGCACGGGACGTGCCCGGAAGTCATGCCGACCACTCCTCCACTCGCACACCCGCTCGAAAATAGTGCCAAACATGTGAGAAGGCCGCCTGAATCTCGCGCTCAAATGTCGGTGGCGACGGCTTCACTGGGGTCATGGCCAAGGACCTGCGACCCGGCGGAGACCACCCGGTCTCCCGCACGGTCGCGCGGCTGCACGCGGAGCTGGACGGGCTGGCCGAGGTCCCGTTGTTCGGCCTGGGGCCTGAGGAGACCGGCACGACGCTGGTGGAGCTGACGCGCTTGGCGGCGCAGGTCGCGGAGCTGGAGCTGCGGGTGGCTGCGCACGCTGGTGAGGTCGGTGTTGAGCAGCAGAGTGGCGCCACCTCCACGGCCAGCTGGTGGGCCCACGCCACTCGGCAGGACCGGCGTGCTGCCGCCGGCCGGGTCCGGCTGGCTGACGCGTTGGGGCGGTTCCACCTCGTCCGGGGTGCGCTGGCTGCTGGTGGGGTGAACGCCGAGCAGGCCCGCGTCATCACCCGCGCCCTCGACGCACTGCCAGACGACCTCGACGCCGACGTCTACGAGCGCGCGGAGAAGCACTTGGTGGCCGAGGCGGCCCACCACGACCCCACTGCGTTGCGGGTGATCGGCAAGCACCTGCTCACCGTGGTCGCCCCCGAGGTTGGCGAGGCCCACGACGCCCGTGCGTTGGAGCGCGAGGAGCAGGCCGCTGCGGCGCGGGCGTTCCTCACGATCTGTCCCGACGGCCGCGGGAGCATGGTGGGGAAGTTCAGCGTCCCCGAAGCGCAGGGACAGATGCTCCACAAGGCCCTGTTGGCGCTCTCGGCGCCCAAGCACGTCACCGCCACCGACGGCGCCGGCACCTACGAACGCCGCCCCTCACCCGAACGCCTCGGCACGGCATTGGTCGAGCTGATCGAGCGGTTCCCCGCCGACCGGCTCCCCGACCTCGGCGGCACCAACGCCACCGTCGTGGTCACCATGGACCTCCACACCCTCCTCGGCGGCCTGCGCCACGCCTCCCTCGACACCGGCGGCGTCATCTCCGCCGCCCACGCCCGCCGCATCGCCTGCGAAGCAGGCATCATCCCCGCCGTCCTCGGCACCCACAGCGAGGTCCTCGACCTCGGCCGCACCACCCGCCTCTTCACCAAAGCACAACGCACCGCACTCAACCAGCAACAACCCACCTGCACCGCCCAAGGCTGCGACTGGCCCGCATATCTCTGCCACGCCCACCACGACCGGCCCTGGCACTCAGGCGGCGGGACCGACCTCGCCAACGCCCGCAACCTCTGTCCCCACCACCACGCCCGCATCCACGACCCCACCTACGCGACAGAGCGACACCCCGACGGCAGCGTCACCTTCCACCGACGGGTCTAGGCCGACGGCACTACACGCGTGGTCTCGACAAGCTCGACCACCGAAACAGGACGTGGTCTCGACAAGCTCGACCACCGAAACAGCCCTAGGACTCTCCTTCTGCGGCGCGGACGGCTCGCTCGGCGACGGCGTGCTCGTCGGTGCGGTCGTCGTAGGCCCAGAAGTCACGTAGCCACACGGCGGTCAGCGCGACGCCCGCGATGCAGGCGACGCCGCCGCTGCTGATCGCGCCGCGCACCGACCACAGGTCGGCGGTCACCCCGGCGCGGACCTGGCCGCCCAGCGGGCCGAGGGAGTACGACAGCATCTCGATCCCGGCGAGCCGGCCCCGCATGCCCTCCGGGATGGTCTGGCTCCACACCGTGCTCCGGAACACCCCCGAGATCATGTCGGCGAGCCCGGACAGCCCGAGGAAGAGCAGCACCAGCCAGAACGACGGCATCACCCCCGCCAGCGCCAGGCACCCGCCGTACGCCGCGGCGGCGATCACGATCGCGCGGCCGTGGTGGTGCACGCGGCTGGTCCAGCCGCTCGTGGCGGTGGCGACCATCGCGCCGACCGTCTGCGCGGCGTAGAGCAGGCCCAGCAGCTCGGGGTTGTCGAAGACCTCCTCGACCAGCGCCGGGAAGAGCACGACCGGCATCGCCAGCAGCATCGCGGCGATGTCGACCAGGTAGGTCCCGAGCAGGTCGCGGCGCGCGAAGGCGTAGCCGATGCCCTCGCGGATGCCCGCCAGGCTCGGCGGCGTCGTCGCCGCCCGGTGTGGGTAGGGCCGCATCCGGACGTAGAGCAGCGTCGCCACCACCAGGCCGGCGATGTCGATGACGAAGCACCACCCCAGGCCGACGTAGGCGATCAGCAGGCCGCCGATCGCCGGCCCCACGAGCACGCCGACCTGGATCCCGAGGCTGCCGAGGGCGTTGGCCGCCATCAGCTGCTCGTGGCGCACCGTGCGGGGCAGCAGCGCCTCCCGCGAGGGGCGCTGCAGCGCCGAGGACGACACGAGGAAGACCGCGACCACGAAGACGACCCACACGTCCGGGTCGTCGCGGAAGGCGTTGGCCGCCAGGACCGCCGTGAAGAACGCTTGCGCGATGCCGGTCCCGATGAGCAGGCGACGGCGGTCCACGTGGTCGGCCAGCGCCCCGCCGTAGAGCCCGAAGACGACCAGCGGCACCAGCTCCACGAGGCCGATCGCGCCGACCGCGAAGTTCGACCCGGTCAGCGTGTAGACCTGGTACGGCACCGCGACGTAGGTGACCATCGCGCCGAAGTAGAAGACCGTCCCGGCCCAGAAGAGGAGCCGGAAGTCGCGGGACTCACGCAACGGCGAGACGTCGACCCGTAGCCCACGCAGGTGCTCCCGAACCCGTTCGGACCAGGTCATGCGGTGCTCACGACGGGTCATCGTCGCACCGCGCGGCCGCCCGCGGCGCGGGCGGGTCGCCGGGCGGGTCAGGCCGTGAGGTGGCGCACCAGGAAGGAGACCTGGTGGGCGAGGACCGCGTCGAACCACTGCTTGCCGGGGTAGACGTCGAAGTGGTCGCAGGGGTAGTGCCGCACCTCCGCCCGCGCCTTGAACGCCGCCTTGGCCGCCGCGTGCGGGGGCGCGCTGCGGTCGAAGTCGGCGATCTGCACCAGCAGTGGGCAGCGGACCTCCTTGGCGGTCCGGATCGGCCGGTGCCCGCCCAGCTCCAGGCCGATGGAGGCGTCCACCTCGTTGCGCCAGCTCGGGCCGGCGATGGCGAGGTAGTCCTCGTACGCGCCCTCCAGGGTCAGTGCGCCCAGCTCCCCCGGCCGGGCGACGACCGGCATAATCCGGCCACCGGAGACCCGGCTGCGCACCCCCTCCACGGTGGAGCGCAGGATCGACCCCGGCCGGTGGTGGGCGAGCGCGAGCCGCCCGGCGGCAAGGCCGTCGACGAGCGGCGTCAGGGCCACGGCCGCCGCCACGTCCGGGCGCCCGGCCGCGGCCGCGAGCACGTGACCGCCGGCGAGCGAGACGCCCCAGAGCACCAACCGGTCCGGGTCCACGCCGGGCAGCCGGGCGGCGGCGGCCATGGCCGCGCGGTAGTCCTCCAGCTGACCGGCCATGGACACCGTCTGCCGCGGCGACCCGCCCGACGTACCGAAGCCGCGGTAGTCGAAGGCCAGCACGTCCAGGCCAGCCTCGGCCAGCCCCCGGGCGAACGGCTCGAGGCCGGAGTCCTTCGTCCCCGCCAGGCCGTGGGCCATCACCACGACCGGCCGGCCCGCCGCCGAGGCCAGTGCGTCGGTGGCGGCCGGGAAGTGCCAGGCGTGCAGCTCCGCGTCGCCCGACGGCATCCGTACGTCGTCCCGGCCGGCGCTCGCCGCGCCGACGGCGTCCGCTCCGGGGGTGGTGGCGTGGGTGGTCATGGCGAGGTCCTTCCGTAGATGCTGCCGGTCCAGACGTGGACGACGGCGTCGACCTGCCGGTCCCAGTCGAAGTGCTCCGGTGCGCGGACGAGGCGCTCGAGGGTGCGGTCGTTGACGTCGAGCAGTGCGGTGGCGAGCGCCAGCGCCGACGGCCCGGCCGGCGCCCGGCCAGCCACACGCTCCGCCTCGATGAGCTCCGCGACGAGCTCGGCGAACGACGCCAGGCGCGCCTCCCACCGCTCCCGCACGGCCGGGCTGGTCGCCCGCGCCTCGAGCATCGCGCGGTAGACGTGAGTACGCCGCCCCCAGCCCTCGACGACCGTCCGGATGGCGGCGGCGACCCGCTCCCGCATGGCGCCCTCGCCCTCCAGGAGGCCGGCGGCGTCGGAGGCCTCCTCCTCCATCTCGTCCATGAGCGCGGCGACCGCGGCCGCCTTGTTCTCGAAGTAGAAGTAGAACGCCGACCGGGTGACCCCGGCCCGCCGGGAGAGGTCGGCGACGTTGATGTCGTCCAGCCCGGCCGCCGGCCCGGCGTCACGGAGGTGCGCGTCGAGCGCCTCCAGCAGGGCGGCCCGGCGCTGGTCCCCGCGGGTGGCGGCGGCGGTCACGAGGTCGCCACGACCGCGTCCGCCGCCCCCTCCACGGAGCGGGCGGCGCGGCCGGCGAGCACGGGTGCGCCGTCGCGCTGCGCCCGGAGCACGCCGGCGGGGATCTCCTTGACCCGCAGGTCGTGCTCGTAGATGAAGTAGTCCAGCTGCTGGGTGTGCCGCGGTCGGTCCAGCACGTGCCCGGTGTACTTCTGCTGGTCGGCGTCGATGACCCGCTCCATCTCCGCGACGTCGGGCAGGCGGTAGCGCCCCACGGCGTACGCCCCGAGGAGCCGGGCCTGGGCCTCGACGAAGGGGAAGAGCGTCGGCGTCGCCTGGGCGAAGCCCATGAAGACGAGGTCCTCGAGGCCCGGCTTGAACATCCGCTTGTAGAGCCGGATCTGGTTGTCCGGCGCGCTGATGAAGTCCTCGTCGAAGAACGGGAACGTGATGTTGTAGCCGGTGGCGTAGACGATGATGTCGAACCCGCTGCTCGTGCCGTCCTCGAAGTGGACGGTCTCCCCGTCGAGCCGGGCGACGTTCGGCTTCGGGGTGATGTCGCCGGAGCCGAGACGGAGCGGCAGCTCGACCGACTGCGTCGGGTGCGCCTCGAAGAACTTGTGGTTGGGCTTGGGGAGTCCGTAGAGCTCCGGGTTCGAGCCGGCCATGAACTGCATCTTCTGCAGGAGCTTGCGCTGCCAGGAGAGCGGGAGGTACGGCGTGGTCACGTAGTACTTGTCCGCAGGCAGGCCGCCGGTGTACTTCGGCACGATCCAGGCGCTGGACCGCGTGGAGAGGGTCACCTCGTTCTGCAGCGACCTGCTCGACAGCTCCACCGCGATGTCGGCCGCGCTGTTGCCGATGCCGACGACCAGGATCCGCTTCCCCTTGAAGTCCAGCGGGTCGGTCGGGTCGATGTAGTGGTGGGAGTGGATCGACTCCCCGGTGAACTCCCCGGGGAAGTCGGCCGTGCGCGGGTCCCAGTGGTGGCCGTTGGCGACCACCAGCAGGTCGGCGTGGCGGGTCTCGCCCTGCTGCGTCTGCAGCTCCCAGCCGCCGCCCTCCAGCCGCTCGGCGTGCACCACGCCGTTCTGGAACTCGATCTGCTCTCGCAGCCCGAACGCGTCGGCGTAGTCGTCGAGGTAGGCCTTGATCTGGGTGTGGTGCGGGAAGTCCGGGTAGTCCTCGGGCATCGGGAAGTCCTTGAAGGACAGCCGGTGCTTGGAGGTGTCGATGTGCAGCGACCGGTAGGCGCTGCTGTGGCCGTTGGGGTTGCCGAACGCCCAGTTGCCGCCGACCCGGTCGGAGGTCTCGAAGCAGGTGTACGGCACGCCGTAGTCGAGGAGCATCTTGCCGGCCGTGAGGCCGCTGATGCCGGCGCCGATGACGGCGGTGGTGGGTGCGGGCATGCCGCGAAACTAGAACGCGTTCTTGACACGCGTCAACTGCCCCCGACGATCCGACTCAGGCCAGGGTGAGCACGTAGCCGCGTCCGCGCACCCGCCGGATGGTGGCCACGCCCTCGAGCCGGTGCCGGAGCCGGGCGGCGTGGACGGCGATGGTGTTGTCGGCCGGCGCGGTGTCCGCCCCCCACACCGAGGAGCGCAGCTCGTCGTCGGTGACCAGCTCGGGCGCCCGCCGGAGCAGCACCCGGAGCAGCTCGAACTCCTTGGCCGGCGGGTCGGCGAGCCGGCGCCCCGAGACCGAGACGGTGTAGGCGTCGAGATCCAGGGAGATCGGTCCGTACGTCGCGCGGTCGTGCCGCAGCAGGTCCGGGTCGGTCCGCTCGACCGCCGCGAGCACGCTGCCGGCCGTGAACGGCCGGGTCAGCAGGCCGCTGGCCCCGGCGAGGACGACCCGGCCGGCGAGCGCCGCGTCGTCGGCGTCGACGACGGCGAAGATCAGCGTGTCGCCGTTGCGCCGGATCGCGGCCACCAGGTCCGGTGCAGCGACGTCCTCCACACCGCAGGAGACCACGACGACCGGGGGCGCCAACGCGCCCAGGCGCACGAGCGCGTCCAGGCCCGAGGGGACCGCCTCGACCGGGATGCCCTCACCACGCAGCTGGTCGCCGACCTCGTGGGTGTCGGCGGCAGGCCCGACGAGGAGGACGGCGACAGCGCGGGAGTGGGAGACGAGAGGGACGGGCGCGGCCGTCGACGACATGGAGCGGACCCCGAGAGCTCGACCCGTCAGCCGAACCGACCGGAGATGTAGGCCTCGGTCGACTCGTTGTCGGGGTTGGTGAACATCTTCTTGGTGGGGTTGAACTCCACCAGGTGACCCGGCTTGCCGGCCGCCTTGAGGTTGAAGAAGCCGGTCTCGTCGGAGACCCGGGCGGCCTGCTGCATGTTGTGGGTGACGATGACGATCGTGTACTCGGACTTCAGCTCGTGGATGAGGTCCTCGATCGCCGAGGTCGAGATCGGGTCGAGCGCGGAGCACGGCTCGTCCATCAGCAGCACCTGCGGCTCCACGGCGATCGCGCGAGCGATGCAGAGCCGCTGCTGCTGACCACCGGAGAGGCCCATGCCGGGCTTGCTCAGCCGGTCCTTGACCTCGGTCCACAGGTTCGCGCCCTTGAGCGAGCGCTCGACGATGTCGTCGGCCTCGGACTTCTTCATCCGCTTGGCGTTCAGCTTGTTGCCCGCCAGGACGTTGTCGTAGATCGACATGGTCGGGAACGGGTTGGGCCGCTGGAAGACCATGCCGATCTGCCGGCGCACGGCCACCGGGTCGATCGCGGGGTCGTAGAGCGACTGGCCGTCGACGACGACCTTCCCCTCCACCCGCGCGCCGGGGATCACCTCGTGCATCCGGTTGAGCGAGCGCAGGAAGGTGGACTTGCCGCAGCCGGACGGGCCGATGAAGGCCGTGACCGACCGCGCCCGGATCGTCATGTTGACGCCCTCGACGGCGAGGAAGTCGCCGTAGTAGATGTTCAGGTCGGAGATGTCGATGCTCTTGGCCATGATGTCCTCTGGGATGTCCGCAGGTTGGTCAGCGCCCGGACTTGGGCGCGAAGATCTTGCCGATGGCGCGGGCGAGCAGGTTCAGCGCCATCACGATGGCCACCAGCACCAGGGCGGCGCCCCAGGCCCGCTCCACCTGCGCGTCGTTGTACTTCCCGCCGGTGGTCACCGAGGAGAAGATGAAGACCGGCAGGGTCGCCATCCGGCCGTCGAAGGGGTTGAGGTTCAGCGAGTTCGTCGTGCCGACGATCAGCAGCAGGGGGGCGGTCTCGCCGGCCACCCGGGCGATCGCGAGGGTCACCCCGGTGATGATGCCAGCGAGCGCGGTCGGAAGCACGACGCGCACGATCGTGCGCCACTTCGGCACGCCGAGTGCGTACGACGCCTCGCGCAGCTCGTCGGGGACCAGCTTCAGCATCTCCTCGGTGGCGCGGACGACGATCGGGATCATCAGCACCGACAGCGCGATCGCGCCGCCGACACCGAAGCGGATCCCCGGCCCGAAGATGATGGTGAAGAGCGCGAACGCGAAGAGGCCGGCCACGATCGAGGGGATGCCGGTCATCACGTCGACCAGGAAGGTGACGACGCGGGCGAGCTTGCTGCCCTTGCCGTACTCGACGAGGAAGATCGCCGCCATCACGCCGACCGGCACCGAGATCACCGTGGCGAGCGCCGTGATGATGAGCGTGCCCATCAGGGCGTGGTAGATGCCGCCGCCGGCGCCGAGCACGCCACGCATGTCGTAGGTGATGAACTCCGGCGAGAGCACGCCGGCGCCCTTGGCGACCACCAGGTAGAGGATCATCACCAGCGGGATCATGGCCACGACGAAGGTCGACCACACGATCGTGGTGACGAGCCGGTCGACGGCCTTGCGGCTGCCCTCCACGCTCGCGGACCAGGCCGGCAGCCCGACCACCAGCAGCGCCCAGGCGAGCAGGACGACGCCCACGAGGCTCCAGCCGAGCAGCAGGGCGGGCAGGGCGGCGAGGCCGACGGCCAGGACCACCGCGAGCCACGGGGCGTAGCCCGGCAGCTGCGGCGCGACCAGCGGGAGCGACGCGGGTGCGGCCGACTCGGGCCGCTTCTCGAGAACGGACATGGTCGTCTCCTCAGGCCTTGACCTGGCCGCGGGTGGCGATCCAGCGGCCGAGGAAGTTGACGGCGAAGGACACCACGAAGAGCACCAGGCCGCTGAAGATCAGCACGTTGATCTTGGTGCCGGACGCGTTGCCGAAGTTCAGGGCGATGTTCGCAGCGATCGTGGACGGGTTCTGCGACTGGATGAGGTCGAAGGTGACGATGCCGCTGGCGGAGAGCACCATGGCGACCGCCATGGTCTCGCCGAGCGCGCGGCCAAGGCCGAGCATGGTGGCCGAGATGACCCCCGAGCGGGCGTAGGGGAAGACGGTCATCCGGATCATCTCCCACCGGGTGGCACCGAGGGCGAGCGCCGCCTCCTCGTGCATTCGCGGGGTCTGCAGGAAGATCTCGCGGCAGATGGCGGTGATGATCGGCAGCGCCATCACGGCGAGGACGATGCCCGCGGTGAGGATCGTGCGCCCGGTCACCGCCGGGCCGTCGAAGAAGGGGAGCCAGCCGAGGTGGTCGGCGAGCCACCCGTAGAGGGGAAGGATCGCCGGTGCGAGCACCGCCCGGCCCCACAGCCCGTAGACGACGCTCGGCACGGCGGCGAGCAGGTCGATGAGGTAGCCGAGCGTCCGCGACACCCTGCGGGGCGCGTAGTGCGAGATCACCAGGGCCACGCCGATGGCCAGCGGGGTGGCCAGCAGCAGGGCGATGATCGCGGCGAGGAGCGTGCCGAAGAGGAGCGGCCAGACGTAGAGGACGATGTTGTCCTTGCCGTAGGCCTGGTCACCCGAGGCGTAGATCGCCGGCGCGCCCTCGATGATGAGGAAGAGCGCGACGCCGGCCAGCGCGAGCATGATCAGCAGGCCGGCGCCGGTCGCCAGCCCCGAGAAGACGGCGTCTCCGCGGCGGGTGGTGCGCGGCGGCGGGGCCGCAGCGGTGGTGGTGGACACCTGGGTGATCCTCCGTTGAGTACGAACGAGTGGCGGCCGAGTGGGTTCACCCAGCGGGCCGGGGTGGAGACGGCGCAGGTGAGGGTCCGACCTTCTCAGGCCGGACCCTCACCTCACGCACCGAGGGCGGTCACTCGACGGTGATGCCCTCGACCAGGCCCTGGACGTCGGACTGCAGCTCGTCGCTCAGCGGGGCCGAGCCGGCCTCCTCCGCGCCGAACTCCTGGCCCTCGTCGCTCACGATGTAGGAGAGGTAGCCCTTGGTGAGCTCGCCCTCCTCGCCGGAGTAGCTCGGGCAGGCGAGCAGGTAGGAGGTGAGCACGATCGGGTAGACCCCGCTCTCCTCGGTCTGGTAGTCGAGGTCGAAGACGATCGAGTTCTCGCTGCGCCCCTCGACGCGCGGGGAGACGTCGAGGATCTTCGCCGCGGCCTCGGCCGACGGGCCGACGAACTCGTCGCCGACGCCGACGTTGGCGACATCGAGGTCGCCCGCCTGGCTGGCGTCGGCGTAGCCGATCGAGTTGCTGCCGTTCTCGACCGCGGAGACGACGCCGGAGGTGCCCTGGGCGCCCTCGCCGCCGAACTCCTGCGGCCAGGTCTCGACCGCACCGGCGGTCCAGACCCCGGACGCGACGAAGTCGAGGTAGTTGGTGAAGTTCTCGGTGGTGCCCGACTCGTCAGAGCGGTGGACCGGGTTGATCCGCTCCGAGGGCAGGTCGACGTCGGGGTTCGCCTCGGCGATGGCCGGGTCGTCCCACTGGTTGATCTCGCCGGCGAAGATGCCCGCGATGACCTCGGGCGGCAGGTTCAGCTCGTCGATGCCCTCGACGTTGTAGATCACGGCGATCGGGCTGATGTAGTTCGGGATCTCGATGGGGGCCTCGCCCTCGCAACGCTCGGTGGCGTCGGACAGCTCGCCCTCGTCGTCGGTGAGGTAGGCGTCGGTGCCCGCGAAGGGGAAGGCGCCGGAGATGAAGTTCTCCCGGCCGCCGCCCGAGCCGATCGGGTCGTAGTTGACCGTGGCGTCGGGGTTGTTCTCCTGGAAGCCGGCGATCCAGGCGGCCTGGGCGGCCTCCTGCGAGGAGGCGCCGCCGCCGGAGATGGTGCCGCTGAGGCTCTCGCCGCCGTTGTCGGTGGCGCTGCCGCCGTCGTCGTTGCCGGCGCTGCAGGCGGAGAAGGCGAGGGTGAGGGCGACGAGGCCCGGGATGACCGCCGCGCGTACGGAGGTGCTCTTCACTGGTGCTCCTGACGGATTCGTGTACCTGACGACCGGGACGCTAGGCCGTGAAGTTGTACGAACCTGTCCGCGAGAATGAACTGGGAATGAACGACAGCCAGATGCTCCGCTGAACGGCGAGAGACCGGTCACACCCGTCGGCCTTCCGGCCGCGCCGTGCGGCAAGGTGACGGCCGTGACCCAGCACCCCGCCCTCGAGCGCCGCCTCGGCACCACCGACGCCGTGGTCATCGGCCTCGGCTCGATGATCGGCGCCGGGGTCTTCGCCGCCTTCACGCCGGCCGCGGAGGCGGCCGGGACCTGGCTGCTCCTCGGCCTCGCCGTGGCAGCCGTCGTCGCGTACTGCAACGCGACGGCGACCGCACAGCTCGCCGCGCAGTACCCGAGCTCCGGCGGCACCTACCTCTACGGCCGCGAGCGGCTCGGTGACTGGTGGGGCTTCCTGGCCGGGTGGGGCTTCGTCATCGGCAAGACCGCCAGCTGCGCGGCCATGGCGCTCACCTTCGCGGCGTACGCCGCTCCATCGGGCTGGGAGCGACCGGTCGCCGTGGCGGCCGTGGTGGCCCTCGCCGCGGTGAACTACCGGGGCATCACCCGCACCGCGCGGCTGACCCGGGTCATCGTGGCCGTCGTCCTGGTGGCGCTCGGTGTCGCAGTCGCGGCCGGCCTGCTGGTCGGCGACCCCGACCTGGACCGGGTGCTCAGCGCCGCCGCGCCCGACGGCGGGTGGTACGGCGTGCTGCAGTCGGCGGGCCTGCTGTTCTTCGCCTTCGCCGGCTACGCCCGGATCGCCACGCTCGGCGAGGAGGTCCGCGACCCCGCGCGGACGATCCCGCGCGCCGTGCAGGTCGCGCTCCTCCTCGCCTTGCTGGTCTACGCCGTGGTCGCGGTGACGGTGCTCGGCGTCCTCGGCGCGGACGGCGTCGCCGGGACGCCGACGCCGCTGGCCGCCGTCGTCGACGCCGGACCGTGGGAGGCTGCCGCCCCCGTCGTCCGCATCGGCGCTGCGGCCGCCGCCCTCGGCGCCCTGCTCGCCCTCATCGCAGGCATCGGGCGGACCACCCTGGCCATGGCCCGCCACGACGACCTCCCCGCCTGGCTGGCCGCGGTGCACCCCCGGCACCGCGTGCCGCACCACGCGGAGGTGGCCCTGGCCGTCGCCGTCTGCCTGCTCGTGCTCACCGTCGACCTCCGCGGCGCGATCGGGTTCTCCTCCTTCGGCGTCCTCCTCTACTACCTGGTCGCGAACGTCGCGGCGTCCACGCAGGACGCCGACCACCGGCGGTTCCCCCGCGCGCTGCAGGGCCTCGGCGCCGTGGGCTGCGCCGTCCTGGTCGCCACCCTGCCGCTCGGGTCGGTGCTCGCAGGGGTGGCGGTCCTCGCCGCCGGCGTGGCCTACCGGCTGCTCCGGCTGCGGCGCCGTCCTTCCTGACGCCAGGCCCGGTCCCGACCTCGGGCCGTCAGGGGTCCTCAGGGCTGGCCGGCACCGCCCACGACCGGTCGGCCGGCCTGCCAGACCCCCGCGACCAGGGGCACGCCCGGCCGGTAGGCGAGGTGGACGTGGGACGGCGCCTCGAGGACGACCAGGTCCGCGGCGCGGCCGGGAGCGAGCACGCCGACGTCGTCCCGGTCCAGCGCGCGGGCGCCGCCCGCGGTCGCCGCGTGCACCGCCTCCCCCGGCGTCATCCCCATCTCCCGCACCGCCACCGCGATGCAGAACGGCAGGGAGCTGGTGAAGCAGGAGCCGGGGTTGCAGTCGCTGGCCAGCGCCACCCCCACGCCGGCGTCCAGCAGCCGCCGCGCGTCGGGGTAGGGCTGGCGGGTGGAGAACTCCACCCCGGGCAGCAGCGTCGCGACCGTGCCGCTGTCGCGCAGCGCGGCCACGTCGGCGTCGTCGAGGTGGGTGCAGTGGTCGACCGCGACCAGGCCGAGCTCCGCGGCGAGCTGCACCCCCGGGCCCGGCCCGAGCTGGTTGGCGTGCAACCGCGGCCGCAGCCCGGCGGCCGCACCGGCGAGCAGGACCGCGCGGGCCTGGTCGGCGTCGAACGCGCCGCGCTCGCAGAACGCGTCCACCCAGCGGGCGTGGGGCGCGGCGGCCTCGAGCATCGGCCCGGTGACGAGGGCGACGTACTCCTCGGGCGTGGTGCCGTCGGGGACCACGTGCGCGCCGAGGTACGTCGTCTCCTCGGTCAGCTGGCGGGCGACGGCCAGGCTGCGGGCCTCGTCGTGAACGGTGAGCCCGTAGCCGCTCTTGATCTCGACCGTCGTGGTTCCCTGCCGGCGCATCTCGGCGACCAGCCGGGCGGCGCGGCTGGTCAGCTGCTCGTCGGTGGCGGCACGGGTCGCGGCGACGGTGGTGCGGATCCCGCCGGCGGCGTACGGCGTGCCGGCCATCCGGGCCGCGAACTCCTCCGACCGGTCGCCGGCGAAGACCAGGTGGCTGTGGCTGTCGACGAACCCGGGCAGCACCGCGCGCCCTCCGACGTCGACGACCGCGTCGGCGGCGGGCGCCTCGGCCATCGGCCCGACCCACGCGACCCTGCTCCCTTCCACCACGACGGCGGCCCGCTCGAGGACCCCGAGCGGGCCGTCCTCGCGGGCGGCGTCGTTGGTGACGAGCTCGGCGATCCCCGTCAGCAGCGTGCTGGTCACGACCACACCTCCTCGATCGCGGCCGCGAGCTCGCGGCCGATGGCGCCCCGGTCCTCGCGGGTGGCGACGACCCGCCCGTCGACCATGGTGGCGACCACGTCCTCGGCCGCGGCCGCGAAGACGGCCGTGTGCTCGTCGCCGCCGGTGCCGGCCGTCCGCACGCTGGTGGTGTCGAGGACGACCAGGTCGGCGCGCCGGCCGGCCTCGATCGCCCCGGCGTCGGCGACACCGAGGCTGTCGTGGGCCGTCGCCGCGGCGAGGAGCTCGCCGGCCCGCCAGTGACCGCGCTCGCCGCTGGCCAGCCGCTCGTCGAGCTCCAGCGCCCGCATCTCCTCGAAGAGGTCGACCACCGCGTGGCTGTCGGAGCCCAGCGTCAGCCGGGCGCCCGCCTCGTGCAGCCGGCGGCCCGGCCCGATGCCGTCGGCGAGGTCGCGCTCGGTGGTCGGGCAGAAGCAGACGTTCGTGCGGCTGCGACCGAGCAGCTCGACGTCCTCGTCGGTCAGGTGGGTCGCGTGCACGACGGTCGTGCCGGGGCCGAGCAGCCCCTCCTCGTGGAGCAGCCGGGTGGGCGTCACGCCGTACGCCGCGAGGCAGGCGGCGTTCTCCGCCGGCTGCTCGGAGAGGTGGACGTGCAGCGGCGCCCGGCCGCGGAAGGTGGCCAGCTCCGCGCGCGGGACCGCCCGCACCGAGTGCACCGCCGCGCCGGTGCGCACCGTGGGACCACCCGGATCGTTCCATTGCTCGGTTCGGCTGGCCCAGGCGGCCGCGGAGCCGTCGGAGTAGCGCGATTGAACGGTGGTGGTGGGCGCCCCGAAGCCGCTGCTGAGGTAGCAGGTGTCCAGCAGCACCAGCCGGATGCCTGCTTCGCGGGCGGCCTCGGCCAGGGCGTGGCCCATGGCGTTCGGGTCCTCGTACGGCGTCCCGTCAGGCCGGTGGTGGAGGTAGTGGAACTCCCCCACCGTGGTGATGCCGGCCGCGACCATCTCGCGGAAGACGGCCCGCGCCAGCCGGTGGTAGGACCCGGGCGTCAGCCGCGCGGCCACGGCGTACATCCGCTCCCGCCAGGACCAGAACGTGCCCCGCTCCTGCTGGGTGCGGCCCCGCAGCGCCCGGTGGAAGGCGTGGCTGTGGCCGTTGGCGAGCCCGGGCAGGGCCAGCCCCGCCCACCGCCGGGCCTCGGGGTGCGCCCCGGGCCGACCCGCGCCGGGGACCACCTCGACGAAGCGCCCGTCCGCGACCCGGACCAGCACGTCGTCGTGGACGGCGCCGTCGACCCACGCCCGCTCGAGCAGGTACGACGCGGTCACAGCGGCCCGTCCAGCGGCCCGTCCAGCACGTCGGCCAGCACGTCGGCCAGCGCCTCGACGCCGGCCAGGCAGTCGGCCATCGCGGCGTGCTCGGCCGGGGAGTGGGAGACACCCGTCGGGTTGCGCACGAAGAGCATCGCCGTGGGGATGCCGGCGGCCTGCAGCACGCCCGCGTCGTGGCCGGCCTGCGTGGGCAGCACCGGCCAGCGCCGGGGTGCCGCGAGGGCCTCGGCGAGCGCCGGGTCGAAGACGACGCTGCCGGACACCGACTCCGCGGTCACCTCGACCGTGGTGCCGTCGCGCTGTGCCCGGGCGGCCGCCTGGGTCGAGATCGCCCCGACCAGCGCCTCGAGCGCCTCGGCGGTGGAGCAGCGGGCGTCGAGCCAGCCGGTCACCCGCGAGGGCACGGCGTTGGTGCCGTTGGGCGCGACCTCGATCCGGCCGAAGGTCGCCCGGGCGTGCGGCGCGGCCAGCCGCGCCTGCTCGTCGGCGGCCAGGACCGTCATCGCGTGGGTGAGCATCGGGTCGGCCCGGTCCTCCATGCGGGTGGTGCCGGCGTGGTCGGCCCTGCCCGTGACGTCGAAGCGCCACCGACCGTGCGGCCAGATGCCGCTCGCCACGCCGACCGGTGCGTCGAGGTCGACCAGCGCCCGGCCCTGCTCGACGTGGAGCTCCACGAAGGTGCCGACACCGTCGAGCAGGCTCGGCCCGCCCGACGCGCCGTCGACCACGTCGGCCAGCCGGACCCCGTCGCGGTCGCGCAGGCCCTCGACGTCCGACCACGCGACCGCGCCGGCGGCCAGCCGCGAGCCGAGGCAGGCCAGCCCGAAGCGGGAGCCCTCCTCCTCCACGAACACGCCGATCCCGACCGGCCGGCCGGGGGACACGCCGCGCTCGCGCAGGACGTCGACCGCCGCCAACGCCGAGACCACGCCGAGTGGGCCGTCGTACGCGCCGCCGTCGAGCACCGAGTCCAGGTGCGAGCCGGTGAGCAGTCGCGGCCCCGGCAGGTCCGCGCCCCACCAGGCGACCGTGTTGCCGTACGCGTCGGTCTCCACGGTGAGCCCGCGGGCGGTCGCCTGCTCGACGAACCACGCGCGCAGCTCGAGCTCGGCGGCGGTCCAGGGCTGGCGGAAGTACCCGCCGGAGGCTGCCGACCGCCCGACCGGACCGAGGTCGGCCCACATCTGCTCGACGTCATCGGGCACGCTGCACCTCATGGAGTTCCGGGACGTCGTCCGACGTCGTCGCATGGTCCGTCGCTACGCCGAGCGGCCGGTGGACCCGGCCGTGGTCGACCGGATGCTCGACCACGCCACGCGCGCGCCGAGCGCCGGCTTCAGCCAAGGCTGGGGGTTCCTGGTGCTGGACACGCCGGAGGACGTGCGCCGCTACTGGGAGGTGACGGCCGGCCCGGAGGCGGTGGCCGAGCCCGACTCCTGGCTGGCGGGGATGATGACCGCGCCCGTACTGGTGGTGCCCTGCAGCAACAAGGCGGCCTACCTGGGCCGCTACGCCGAGCCGGACAAGGGCTGGACGGACGCCGACGAGCAGGAGCGGGAGTCGCGCTGGCCGATGCCCTACTGGCACATGGACACCGCGATGGCGAGCCTGCTGATCCTGCAGACCGCGGTCGACGAGGGGCTCGGGGCCTGCTTCTTCGGGGTCCCGCCCCACGCCTACCCGGCGGTCAAGGAGGCCTTCGGGATCCCGCCGGAGTACGACCCCGTCGGCGCGATCACGGTCGGCCACCGGCTGGACGACACGGGCCCGAAGGGTTCCCCGAGCCGCCGTCCCCGCAAGCCGGTCGAGGACGTCGTCCATCGAGGTCGCTGGTAGCACCCGCCCATCCCACCGAGGAGCGGCGCCGGCGGCAAGCAGCCGACGAGTCCGGCCATCTCGCATCCGAGACCCCGGTGCAGCCGATAGCGTCGCGGGATGGAGTCGAGGGAGGGCCCGCGGCACGAGCGCGCCGTGGCGAAGCTGCAGGCGCTGGTACGGATCCCGACGGTGAGCAGCCGCGATCCGGACCTGGTCGACACCGACGCGTTCGACCGGCTGCTCGCCGAGCTGGAGCGGCAGTTCCCGCTGCTGCACGAGCGGCTGGAGCTGACCCGCATCCCGACGCACGCGCTGCTCTTCCGCTGGCCCGGTGCGAGCAGCGCACGCCCGGTGGTGCTGATGGCCCACCTCGACGTCGTCCCGGTCGAGGGCACCTGGCAGCACCCGCCGTTCTCCGGCGACGTCGTCGACGGCCAGATCTGGGGCCGCGGCACGCTCGACGACAAGGGCTCGGTCGCGGCGATCTGCGAGGCGGTCGAGACCCTGCTCGAGGACGGCGTCGTGCCCGCGCAGGACGTCTGGCTCTCCTTCGGCTGCAACGAGGAGGTCTCCGGGGAGGCCGCGACCCTCGCCGTCGACGAGCTGGTACGCCGCGGCGTGCGGCCGTGGTTCGTCCTCGACGAGGGCGGCGCGGTGGCGAGCGAGGCGTTCCCGGGCGTCGCGGCGCCGATCGGCGTGGTGGGCGTGACCGAGAAGGGCGTGACCTCCTTCGAGCTGCGGGTCGAGGGCCGCGGCGGCCACGCGTCGACCCCCGCCCGGATGGGCCCGACCGCACGGCTGGCCCGCGCGATCACCCGCCTGGACCGCTCCCCCATGCCGGCCAGCACGCCGGAGCCCACGATCGAGCTCTTCCGCCGGATGGCACCGCACGCCCCGCTGCCGCTGCGGGCGCTGATGGCCAACGCCGGCCGGCTGGGGCCGCTGCTCACCCGGGCGCTCATCGCCGCAGGCCCGGAGCCGGCCGCGATGACCCGCACGACGTTCGCCGTCACGACGCTCTCGGGCAGCCCGGCCCTCAACGTGGTCGCCGCGACCGCCAAGGCCGGGGTCAACGTGCGGATCATGGTCGGCGACACCGTGGCCGGCGTGCTCGAGCACGTCCGCAAGGCCGTCGACGACGACCAGGTCCACGTCGACGTCGTCGAGCAGCACGAGCCGAGCCCGGTCTCCCCGCGCGACGAGGCGTTCGCGCTCGTCGAGACCACGATCGGCGAGGTGTTCCCCGACGCCGTGCCTGCGCCGTACGTGATGATGGCGGCCACGGACTCCCGCTTCTTCACCCGCATCTGCGACCGGGTCTACCGGTTCGCGCCGTTCCGGATGACCAAGGCGCAGCGCGAGTCGATCCACTCCTACGACGAGCACCTCGGCGTCGAGGCCTTCCTCGACGGGGTGCGCTGGTACCGCCGGCTCCTCGAGCGGCTGCCCGCGGACGAGGTGACCGCATGAGCACCGTGCGCACCGTGAGCAGCGACCCGAGGACCCGCAGCCTCGCGGCGATCGTGGGCTTCCTCGTCTGCGTGGAGCTGGCCAGCGGGATCCTGCAGGGCTACTACACGCCGATCTTCACCGACATCGCCGACCACCTCGACATCACCGACGCCGACGTCAACTGGTTCGAGGCGGCGCAGCTGATCGTCTCCGCCCTCGTCGTGCCGCCCCTCGCCCGCCTCGGCGACCTCGTCGGCCACAAGAAGGTGCTGCTGCTCTCGACCGCCGTGACCGCGGTGGGCTCCTGGATGCTGGCCTTCGCCCCGGGCTTCACGACGTTCCTCGTCGGCTGGGCGCTGCAGGGCGCGTTCGTCATCTGGCTGCCCCTCGAGGTGGCGATCATCCACCGGCGCACCGCCGGCACCGGCCGCCAGGCGCTGCTGACCCGCCGCGCCGCGGCCGTGCTCGTCGGCGCCCTGGAGCTGGCCGTGATCATCGGGGCGCTGACCTCCGGCGCGCTCGTGGAGTCGACCTCGATGGAGGTGCTCCTCGCGCTCCCGGCCGTCGCCGTCACGCTCTGCCTGTTCCTCGTGTGGTTCGGCGTCGAGGACGTGCCCGGCGAGGCCACGGACGGTGTCGACTGGTCCCGGTTCGACTGGGGTGGCCTGGCGCTGGTCAGCATCGCCCTGGGCCTGGTGATGGCGGGTCTCGTGGTCATCCGCCTCGACGGCCCGGGCAGCGTGTGGGCGTGGCTGCTCGTGCTCGCCGGCGTGGCGGCGTTCGTGCCGTTCGTGCGGCACGAGGAGCGGCGCCCCGATCCGATCGTGGACGTGCGGCTGATGCGCACGCCCGGCCAGTGGCCGGTGCAGCTGACGGCGTTCCTCTTCGGCATGTCGGTGCTGGGCGCACAGATCCCGCTGTCGACCTTCGCGCGCACCGACCCCTCGGTCGCGGGGTACGGGCTCGGCGCCGACGCCTCGTTCGTCTCCGCGCTCATCGGGGTCTACGTCGTCTTCATGGCCATCGGCGCCTTCACCCTGCCGCTCACCTCCCGGCTGCTCGGGCCGCGGACCGCCCTGGTCGTCTCGTCGCTGCTCATCGCGACGGGCTATGCCCTGTGGCTCCCGCTGCACGAGACCACCGGCCAGGCGCTGCTCAACATGGCGGTCATCGGCCTCGGCACGGGTGCCCTGGTGGCCGCCCTGCCGGCCACCGCGGCGGCGGCGGCGCCGCCCGAGCGGACCGGGTTCGCGACCGGCATGACCAACGCGACCAAGACCGTCGGCGGCGCGCTGGCGTCCTCGGTCTTCGCCATCGCGCTCGCCTCCACCGGCTCGCTCGAGGGTCCCGACGAGGGCCAGGCGCCGCTCAGCGGCTACCTCACCGTCTGGACGATCTGCGCGGCCGCCTCGCTGCTCGCGGCGCTGGTCCTCACCCGCCTGCCGCGGGAGGCGACCGAGCGCCCCGTCGACGTCTCCTGACGGCGGTCGAGCACGCGGGCTCAGGCGCGGACTCTGCGGGGCGCGTCCGACTGGACTCCGGTGCCTACGCTGGAGTGCGGGAGGGATGTCCATGCGCGACGAGCAGGCCCCACGGCCGCACAGCGAGATCCAGCGTGCCCGTGACGAGCAGGAGCGCCGCAAGCGGAGCCGGGAGTCGGCGTCCTCGGCCCGGATCGCCTTCCAGCACCAGTGGGTCGACGAGCAGATCCGGGTCGCGATGGCGAACGGCGAGTTCGACGACCTGCCCGGGGCCGGCAAGCCGATCAAGGACCTCGGCACCGAGCACGACCCCGACTGGTGGATCAAGCGGCTGGTCGAGCGCGAGCGGATCGCCGTGCTGCCGCCCAGCCTCGCCCTGCGCAAGGAGGACGCCGAGCTCGACGACCGTCTCGACGCCATCGCCTTCGAGGGCGACGCGCGGCGGGAGGTGGAGGACTTCAACGAACGGGTCATCCGGGCGCGCTACTCCCTCGCCGAGGGCCCGCCGCTGGTCACCATGCCCCGCGACGTCGAGGAGACCCTCGCCGGGTGGCGCGAGCGGCGCGCGGCGCGGCTGGAGCGCCAGAAGGCCGCGCTGGCAGCGAGCGCACCACCGCCCCGGCGTCGGTGGTGGCAGCGGCGGAGGTGACCCGCCTGTCAGATCCGTCATACCGGCCGGTAACCCCTCGCTGCTAACTTCCGGCCATGCCCTCCTCCAGCCGCAGTGCCAAGGACTTCTTCCGGCCCCTCGCCGTCGGGGCGCCCACGCCGCTCACGGAGATCCCGGCCCGGCCGAGCCGCGCCATCCACTTCTTCGACCCCAGCAACCCGAAGATGGCGGCCAAGGTGCCCGACATGGTCGGCAAGGTCGACGTGCTGCTGGGCAACCTCGAGGACGCGGTCAAGGCCGACAACAAGGAGGCCGCCCGCGACGGCCTGGTGGAGATCGCGCGCAGCACCGACTTCGGCCCCACCCAGCTGTGGACCCGCATCAACGCGCTCGACAGCCCGTGGGTGCTCGACGACCTGACCACGCTGGTCCCGGCGATCGGCGACAAGCTCGACGTGATCATGGTGCCGAAGGTGCAGGGCGCGGAGGACATCCACTACGTCGACCGGATCCTCGCCCAGCTCGAGGCCAAGGCCGGGCTCGAGCGGCCGATCCTCGTCCACGCCATCCTCGAGACCGCGCGCGGCGTGGCGAACGTCGAGGAGATCTGCGGCGCCTCCCCGCGCATGCAGGGCCTCTCCCTCGGACCGGCCGACCTCGCCGCCGATCGGCGGATGAAGACGACCCGGGTCGGCGGCGGCCACCCCGGCTACCTCGTGCGGCAGGACCCGGCGACGGGTGACGAGGCCGGCATCAACGCCGACCGCACGACGTACCAGCAGGACCTGTGGCACTACACGATCGCCCGGATGGTCGACGCCTGCGCCATGCACGGCATCTACCCCTACTACGGGCCGTTCGGCGACATCGCCGACGTGGTGGCGTGCGAGGACCAGTTCCGCAACGCCTTCCTGCTCGGCTGCGTCGGCACCTGGAGCCTGCACCCCAAGCAGATCGCCATCGCCAACCGGGTCTTCAGCCCGAGCGTCGAGGACGTCAAGCACGCCCGCCGCGTCGTCGCCGCGATGGGCGACGGCACCGGCGCGGTGATGCTCGACGGGAAGATGGAGGACGACGCCTCCCTCAAGCAGTGCCTGGTCATGGTGGAGCTGGCCGAGCAGCTGGCCGCCGTGGACCCCGAGCTGAAGCAGCAGTACGACGCCATCGAACTGGAGGACTGACATGGGTCTCGACGAGCTCGACCAGCGCGGGGACTTCACGCCCCTGCGCAGCGTCCTCTACATGCCCAGCTCCAACGAGCGGGCACTGGAGAAGGCCAAGTCGATCGCCTGCGACGCGCTGATCCTCGACCTCGAGGACGCCGTCGCCCCGGACGCGAAGGAGGCCGCCCGTGAGTCGGCCTGCGCGGCGGCCGCGAGCGGGGAGTACGGACGCCGCACCGTCACCATCCGCGCCAACGGCATCGGCACCCAGTGGCACGACGACGACCTCGCTGCGATCGCCCAGGCCGGGCCCGACGCCGTCGTCGTGCCCAAGGTCGACAGCGCCGACCAGGTCCACCAGCTCGTCGCCGCGCTGGAGAAGCACGGCGCCCCGGACCGCACCAAGCTGTGGGCGATGATCGAGACGCCGGTCGGCGTGCTCGACGCCCTGAGCATCGCCCGCGCCAGCGAGCGGCTCACCTGCTTCGTGATCGGCACCAACGACCTGGTCAAGGAGCTCTACGCCGAGCACGTGCCCGGGCGCGCCCCGATCCTGCCCAGCCTCCACACCGCGCTGCTCGCCGCCCGGGCCGCCGGGATCGCGATCCTCGACGGCGTCTACAACGACGTGAAGGACACCGACGGCTTCCTCGCCGAGTGCCGGCAGGGCCGCGAGATGGGCTTCGACGGCAAGACCCTCATCCACCCCGGCCAGGTCGAGGGCGCGAACACCGCCTTCGCCCCCTCGGAGCAGGCCGTCGAGGACGCCCGCGGGCTGATCCAGGCCTGGGAGGACGCCCGCTCCGCATCCGGGGGAGGCTCCGGCGTGGTCACCTACAACGGCCGGATGGTGGAGAACCTCCACGTGGAGTCCGCCCGCCGGACCCTGGCCATCCACGACGCCATCGTCGCCCTCGGCTGAGGGCGGTCCCGCCGCCGTCGGACGGGACCAACGCCGGCGGCGGCGTCACCGTCAGCCCTGCTGCACCTCGAACACCGCCAGCTCCTCCTCGGACGCCTCGCCCCGGGAGTCGGTCACGGTGACCGTCTCCGCGTCCAGGTCGACCGACATCTCGATGACCGGGTCGGAGGCCTTGGCACCGGACGAGCGCCAGAGGCCGGCCTTTCCGACGAGCGAGGCAGCGGCGGACCGCTCGGCCATCATGCCGTCGGACTCCACGCGGAGCAGGAAGTTGAGGTAGTCGGCTCCCTTCCGGAAGAACTGCTCGTCGATCTCCTCGGGGTCGAGCCGGACCGCGTAGCGACCCTGCTCACCGGTCTCGACCGACGGCGTCTCCCACATGGGCACCACCTCGCCGATCTCCAGGCTGTCGAGGTCCTCGGCCATCAGGGCCGCCCGGACCTCGGCGCCCTCGACCGGCTCGCCGTCCCGCGTCACCGTGCCGTGGACCAGCAGGTCCCCGGTCTTGGGACCCTGCGTCACGACGTCCGCGGGCGCCTTCGCCTTCCGCTCGGCTCCCTTGCCCTTCGACTTGCCCTCCGACGCCTCGTCCCCGGGCTCGGCGCTCTCCGACGCCCCGGTCGCCTGCGGCTCGGCAGCCGTCTCCTGGTCCTCGGTCCCCGAACAGCCCGCGAGCAGGCAGGCGGTCGTCGTGGTCGCCAGCACCCATGTGCGCAGCCTCATGTCGTCTCACCCCATCTGAGTCGTGATCGGCAGCGGCCGAACATGCCAGACGACGGCGGCGGTCTCAAACCGGTCGTCGGCCCTCGACGTGACCGACCGGCCGCCAGCCGCGGAGGAACGCCAGCACCTTCTCGGCCGGCATCTCGCACGGCTTGAGCCGGTCGCCGGCGCTCGTGCGGTAGAGGTTGGCGCTGACGACGTCGGCACCGCCGAGCTCCTCGGCGTACACGCTCTCCTGCCGGCCGCCGACGCGGACGGTGCGGGTGACGGCGTACCGGCGACCGTCGTAGGTCACCTCCGACCAGCCCACCGGCAGCCGGTCGAAGAGCGCGGACAGGTCCGCCGGCGTCACTCGCGGGTGCGGCGGAAGGCGTCGTCGAGCCAGCCCTTCGCGGTGCCGAGGAAGCCGGCGAGGTCGTGGGCGAGCCGGCCCACCGCGTCCTGGCTCTGCGCGAACGTCTCGGAGTAGCTGCGCGCCGCCTCACGCGCCGCGTCGCTGACGGTGGCGGTGTCGTCGTCGGCGCGGCTGGGGCGGTCGCCGGCGAGGATCCGGGTGTACTCCCCGGAGTCGACCCAGCGCCGCAGCTCGGCGGCGCGCACGACGGCGAACGGGTCGGTCTGGTTCTCGATGAGCAGCAGCTTGAGGACCGAGTCCCGCAGGTCGCCGGCGTCGAGGTACTCCCGGCCCTGGGCGAGGAAGGACGTGGCGTCGAGGTCCTCGAGCCGCCCGCCGCTGGCCAGCTTCATGTGCACCCGCAGCGCGGAGGCCGGGTCCTGGGTGGCGAGCAGGCCGGCGCGGTCCGCGGACAGCTCGGACTTGCGCGACCACTCGTGCAGGGCTGCCACGATGGCTCGGACGCCGAGTCCCCCGATGGGGACGAACGCCATGACCCCCGAGAGCCGGATCAGCCGCTGGAGCAGGGTCTGGTAGACGGCGTGCCCGCTGATGGCGTGGCCGAGCTCGCGGCCGAGAACGAACCGCAGCTCCTCCTCGTCGAGGAGGTCCACCAGCCCCGAGGTCAGGACGATGAACGGCGCGTTCATCCCGAGCGTCTGGGCCCCGGGCACGGGGTTCGCCGAGACGTAGACCTCCGGGAGGTCGGGGAGGTCGGGGGCGTCCAGCGTCTCCGCGACCTCGCCCAGCAGGCGGTGCAGGGTCGGGAACTGCCGCTCGTCGGCACGGACCGCCGACCCCAGGTAGACCAGCCGGACGGCCCGCTCGTTGAACAGCCCCGAGACGGCCCTGAGCACCGCGTCGAAGCCCTTGAGCTTCCGGAGCGCGACCAGCGCGCCCCGGTCGGCCGGGTGCTCCCAGGCCCGGGAGCTGATGTCGCGGAGGATGGTGCGCTGGCGGGCGGGCTGCTGCGTCACGTCTTTACTCTGTCATGGACGGCCCGGTCGCGGGAGGGTCGATCCCGAGTCGGCGCGCAGCGCCGACAGCAGCCGACCGACGGCGGGGTGGTCCGGGAGCTCCTCGAGCGGTACGCCGAGGGGGATCCGCCAGTTGTCGCGCTCCGTCGTGCCCGGGACGTTCGGGCGGCGCTCCTCGGCGACGGCGTCCTCCAGCGCGACCGAGAGCAGCAGCGAGGGCGCCGTGCCGAGCTGCCGGTACGCCTCCGCGACCGCGTCCTCGACCGGGGCGTCCTCGGCCAGCCCGTCGCGCCGCAGCCGCTCGAGCAGGTCGAGCCGGCCCTTGCGGACGTCGGCCTCGGCCATGTCGCTGGCGGCGAGCTGGTCGTCGACGTCGGAGCCGGTCCACAACCCCGCCACCGTGGGGAGGTCGTGCGTGGTCACCGCGGCCAGCGCACCGGCCGGCCACTCGGCGGGCGGCTCGTCCTCGAACCAGAGCACCTTGTAGGCGAGGATCCCCCGCTCGGCCAGCGCCTCCCGCACCCCCGGCTCGACCGTGCCGAGGTCCTCCCCGACCACGACCGCGCCGGCCCGGTGGGACTCCAGCGCCACGATGTCGAGGAGGTCGTCGGCGGGGTAGCGGACGTAGGCCCCGTCGGTGGCCCCGGACTCCGCGGGGATCCACCACAGCCGAAAGAGCCCCATCACGTGGTCGATCCGCAGGCCTCCCGCGCCGGCGATGGTGCCGCGGATCGACTCGATGAACGGCTCGTACTCGGCCATCCGCAGCCGCCAGGGCACGAACGGCGGGGAGCCCCAGTCCTGGCCGACGGAGTTGAGCAGGTCCGGCGGCGCGCCGACGGTGACGCCGGTGGCGAGCACGTCGTCCCACGCCCAGGCGTCGGCACCGCTGCCCGAGACGCCGATCGGCAGGTCCTGCAGGACGGTCGTCGATCCGGTCGCGTCGCGCAGCTGCCGGTCCAGCAGCCACTGCAGCCAGGCGTGGAAGGCGACCTCGTCGGCGTGCGCCGCGGCGTACGACGCGACGCCCGGCGCGTCCTCGGTGCGGACCTCCGCGGGCCAGCGCAGCCGGTCCGGGCCGTGCTCGTCGGCGAGGGCGCACCAGGTGGCCCAGCCCTGGAGCGCGTCCCCGGCCCCGGACCGCCAGCTCACGAAGGCCGGGTCGGACGCGGCGCCCGTGCGCTCGAAGACGGCCCGGAGCACGGCGCGCTTGAGCGTCCAGGACGCGTCGCGCTCGACGCGGTCGGCGGCGCGCAGGGCGGCGAGCTCGGCGTCGTGCCGCTCGAGGTCGGCGTCCTCCACCCCGGGCACGTCCTCGACGGCCAGGTAGACCGGGTTGCGGAACCGCCGGGTCGCCGGCAGGTAGGGGCTCGACTCCTGCGGCACGGTCGGCGCGACCGCGTGGAGCGGGTTGACCAGGAGGAACCCGCCGCCGAGGGACTCCGTCCACTCCCGCAGCGTCCGGAGGTCGGCCAGGTCGCCGATCCCCCAGCTGCGGCGCGACCGGGCGCCGTACAGCTGGACGGTCCAGCCCCAGGCCTGCTCCTGCGGCAGGTGGCAGCGACCCGGGGAGACGATCAGCCGGCGGCCCTCCGCCGTGCGGTGGTAGCCGAGCGGGAAGTCGTCGGGCACCACGTCATCGAGCTCGCGGGTCGACCCGTCCTCACAGGCGACGGTGGTCCGCAGGCCGGTCGACCGCCCCGGCCGGGTCACCACCGGCGCCCGCTCCTCGAGGTCGGCCGGCGGCTCGCCGATCACCTCGCGCAGCCGGGCGACGGTCGCGTCGCTCGAGTGCTGCGCCTGCTCGTCGGCGTCGAGCCAGTCCTGCTGGATGCCCCACGGGTCCGGGTCGCTCTGGTCGCTCGGGTTCACCCGGGCTCGGTTCCCCGATCGGGCCCAGCTCACCGCGGGGTCATCGGGGGCTCACCGGGGGGTCATCGGGATGGCCACCCCCCGCTCGGCTGCGACCTCGGCCGCGCGCTCGTAGCCGGCGTCGACGTGCCGGACGACGCCCATGCCCGGGTCGTTGGTGAGCACGCGTCCGAGCTTCTCCGCCGCCAGGGGCGTGCCGTCGGCGACGCAGACCTGGCCCGCGTGGATCGAGCGGCCGATGCCGACCCCGCCACCGTGGTGGATCGAGACCCAGGTGGCGCCGGAGGCGGTGTTGACCAGCGCGTTGAGCAGCGCCCAGTCGGCGATGGCGTCGGAGCCGTCGAGCATCGCCTCGGTCTCGCGGTACGGCGAGGCCACCGAGCCGCAGTCGAGGTGGTCGCGGCCGATGACGATCGGCGCCTTCAGCTCCCCGCTGGCCACCATCTCGTTGAACCGCAGGCCGGCGCGGTGCCGCTCGCCGTACCCGAGCCAGCAGATCCGGGCGGGCAGCCCCTGGAACTGCACGCGCTCGGAGGCCATCGTGATCCAGCGACGCAGCTTCTCGTCGTCGGGGAAGAGCTCGAGGACGGCGCGGTCGGTGGCCGCGATGTCGGCCGGGTCGCCGGAGAGCGCCGCCCACCGGAACGGGCCCCGGCCCTCGCAGAACTGCGGACGGATGTAGGCCGGCACGAAGCCGGGGAACTCGAAGGCGCGGTCGTAGCCGCCCTTGCGCGCCTCGTCGCGGATGGAGTTGCCGTAGTCGAAGACCTCCGCGCCCCGCTCCTGCAGCTCGACCATCGCGCGCACGTGGGCGGCCATCGAGGCCCGCGCCTGCTCGGTGAAGCCGCGGGGGTCCGCCGTGCGGCGCGCCTCCCACTCCTCGAACGGCACGCCGGCGGGCAGGTAGGCCAGCGGGTCGTGCGCCGAGGTCTGGTCGGTCACGATGTCGACGGGCGCGTCGAGCTCGAGCAGCCGGGGCAGCAGCTCGGCGGCGTTGCCGAGCACGCCGATCGAGAGCGGCCGGCGCTCGTCCCGGGCGGCGACGGCCATCTCGAGCGCCTCCTCCAGGGACCCGGCGCGCGTGTCGAGGTAGCGGTGGTCGATCCGCCGCTGGATCCGGGAGGCGTCGACCTCGAGGCAGATGGCGACGCCGTCGTTCATGGTGACCGCCAGCGGCTGGGCGCCGCCCATGCCACCGAGGCCGGCGGTGACGGTGATCGTGCCGGCGAGCGACGCCTGTCCGCTGGTCGAGGGAAGTCCTCCGGGAGCCTGTCTCGAGGCCAGGGACTCGGCCACGGCCGCGAAGGTCTCGTAGGTGCCCTGGAGGATCCCCTGGGTGCCGATGTAGATCCACGACCCGGCGGTCATCTGGCCGTACATCGTCAGACCGAGCTCCTCGAGCCGGCGGAACTCCTCCCAGCTCGCCCAGTCGCCGACCAGGTTGGAGTTGGCGATGAGCACGCGTGGCGCCCACGCGTGGGTCCGCATCACGCCGACCGGCTTGCCGGACTGCACCAGCAGCGTCTCGTCGTCGGCGAGGTCGCGCAGGCAGTCGACGATGGCGTCGTACGCCGCCCAGCTGCGCGCCGCCTTCCCCGTCCCGCCGTAGACCACGAGGTCCTCGGGACGCTCGGCCACCTCGGGGTCGAGGTTGTTCATCAGCATCCGCAACGGCGCCTCGGTCTGCCAGGACCGCGCGGACAGCTCGGTGCCGCGGGCGGCGCGCACCGCTGGCCGGTCGAGCCCGTCGCCGCCGGCTCGGTGGTCGAGCTTGTCGAGACCGCTCATGCCCTGCTCCTCCATCACTGCATCTCTCCGATCACTGCTTCGACGCTGTCGACGACGGCTCCCGAGCGGACGAGCCCGACGGCGACCTCGATCTCCGGCGCCAGGTGGCGGTCGGGGCCGGGGCCCTCGACCCCGGCCTCCCGGAGCAGGCGGACCACGGCGGCCGTGGCGGGCGAGGGGATCAGCGGTGCACGCAGGTCCAGGGCGCGGGCGGCGGTGAGGACCTCGATCGCCACGACCCGGGTCAGTCCGTCGACCGAGCGCCGCAGCTTGCGGGCGGCCGACCAGCCCATCGAGACGTGGTCCTCCTGCATCGCCGAGGACGGGATGGAGTCCACGGAGGCCGGGACCGCGAGCCGCTTGAGGTCGGAGACGATCGCGGCCTGGGTGTACTGGGCGATCATGTGGCCGCTGTCGACCCCGGCGTCGTGGGCGAGGAACGGCGGCAGGCCGTGGCTGCGGGACTTGTCGAGGAAGCGGTCCGTGCGGCGCTCGCTGATCGAGGCCACGTCGGCCGCCACGATCGCGAGGAAGTCCAGCACGTACCCGACCGGTGCCCCGTGGAAGTTGCCGTTGCTCTCCACCCGGCTCGGCCCGTCCCCGGTCACGACCACCGGGTTGTCGACGGTCGCGGCCAGCTCCCGCCCGGCGACGGTGGCGGCGTGCTCGACGGTGTCCCGCGCAGCACCGTGCACCTGCGGCGCGCAGCGCAGCGAGTAGGCGTCCTGCACCCGGTTGCAGTCCGGGCCGCGGTGCGAGGCGACGACGCGGGAGCCGGCGAGCAGCGCGGTGAGGTTCGCCGCGGAGCGGGCCTGGCCGGGGTGGGGCCGCAGCGCCTGCAGGTCGGGGGCGAAGACCCGGTCGGTGCCGAGCAGGCCCTCGACCGACATCGCCGCCGCGACGTCCGCCGTGCGCAGCAGCACGCGGAGGTCCTCGACGGCGAGCAGGAGCATGCCGAGCATGCCGTCGGTGCCGTTGATGAGCGCGAGGCCCTCCTTGGCGGCCAGCTCGACGGGTTCCAGGCCGGCGGCCGCGAGCGCCTCGTCGGCCGGGAGCAGGGCGCCGTCGGCGTCGCGGACCGTGCCCTCGCCGATGAGGGCGAGCGCGCAGTGGGAGAGCGGCGCGAGGTCGCCGGAGCACCCCAGCGACCCGTGCTCGTGGACGACCGGCGTGATCCGGTGGGTGATCAGGTCCGCGAGGAGGCGCGCCGTCGCGGGGCGCACGCCGGTCCGGCCGGTCGCGAGCGTGGAGAGCCGCAGCAGCATCAGCACTCGGGTCACCTCCTGCTCCACCTCGGGCCCCGATCCCGCGGCGTGCGAGCGGACCAGCGAACGCTGCAGCTGCGCGCGCTGCTCGGTCGGGATGTGCCGGGTGGCGAGCGCCCCGAAGCCCGTCGAGATGCCGTACGCCGGGGTGGGCGCCGCCGCGAGCGCCTCGACGACCCGGCGCCCGGCCTCGATCGCGCCGAGCGCGTCGGCGGACAGCGCCACCGGCGCGCCGTCCCGCGCGACCCGGACCACCTCCGACGGCGTGACGGGGCCTGTTCCGACGACGACAGGGGCAACCGGTCTGGACATGTGACGATCGTCGGACGGCGGCGTCGACCCCACCAGCCCCGGGACGGCACATCCGTCTGGCATCCGAGACTTCCCGCGTGAGGACCGCCCCGGTCGGACCCGTCACGGCCACCGCCCCGGCGCCGATGCTCCGCCCGGCACCTGCCGACGGCGCTCCGCGGGCCGTAGCCGTCGTTTGCGGGACGGCGGAGCAGGGCAGGACCCTGGGCGCCCATCCACACATCGGGACGCATCGGGGCGTCCCCCAGTCCAGGAGCTAGCATGCGCCGGTTCTTCCCGGTGGCGACCGCGGTCGCCAC
>NZ_JBNCOG010000038.1:0-37449 GCF_051280745.1 Nocardioides ureilyticus
CAGCAACGAGGCCCGAGCGGCCGCTCTTGCGCCCTGGCTGAAGCACTACAACACTCAACGCCGCCACAGCGCACTCGGCGGACACCCACCGATCAGCCGCCTGATACCAACCTGATGGCCGAATACAGCTAGGGGTAGCGGATCCCGGTGACGTCCTCGCTGATCTCCCACAGCCGCCGCTGGGCCTCCTCGTCGTGGGAGAGCCGGTTGCTGCGCACCACGCGTGGCGGCCCCGACATCTCCTGCAGCCCGCCGGGGCCGCAGTACGTCGCGCCCGGAAGGTCCGCGGTCGCCGCCATCAGCGTCGGCTGGGCCCCCATGGCGGCCGACTGGGAAACCCCTCGGATGGCCGCGTCCAGGATGGTCGCCACGCCGCCCGAGGAGCGGCCGTACTGCCCGTTCGCGGCGAGGTGGGTGCCGGCGAATCCCGGGTGCGCGGCGAGCGCGCTGACCGGCAGCTCGGCACGGCGCAGCCGCCGGTCGAGCTCGTAGGTGAACAGCAGGTTGGCCAGCTTCGTCTGGCCGTACGTCGGCCAGCGGCGGTAGCGCCCCTGCTGGCTGCGCGGGTCGCCCAGCGGCGCCGTCCTCGCGTACCGGTGGAACTGCGAGGCGACCGCCACCACCCGGGCGGCCCGGCTCTGGCTCAGCTGCGGCAGCAGCAGCCCGGTCAGCAGGAACGGGCCGAAGTGGTTGGTGGCCATCTGCATCTCGAGGCCGTCGGCCGTGCGCTGGTACGGCGTGCCCATCACGCCGGCGTTGTTGACCAGCACGTCGATCGGACCGAGCCCGGCCGCCTCGGCCGCTCCGCGGCGCACCGACCCGAGGTCGGCGAGGTCGACCACGAGCTTCTCGAGCTCGGCGGCCGGCACCTCCTCGTGGATCGCGCGCTCGGTCTCGTCGAGCTTCGCCTGGGTGCGGCCGGCGAGGACGACCCGCGCGCCGCGCCGGGCCAGCTCGAGCGCGGTGTGGTGGCCGAGGCCGCCGATGCTGGTGCCGGTCACGACGACCGTGCGGCCCGCCTGGTCGGGGATGTCGGCCAACGTCCACTGGTCGGTGGCGGCGCTCACGGCGTCGTCGCCATCTGCTCGACGACCCGCGCGCCGAGGACCTGGTCGCCCCGGATGCGGACCGCCCCCTCGGGCGCCCGGCGCCGGCCGCCGGCGAGCACCACGAACGTCTCCCGGTCCATCGCCAGGGCCACCGTCGGGTCGGTGGGGAGCTCGGCCAGCTGCTCGCCGCGCCCCTTGTCGTCCACGGCGAAGGCCACCGGCGCGCTGCCCTCGAGCTCGAGCACGAGGCTGGTGCCGGGGGCGGCGCCGAGCCGCTTGGCCAGCACGTACCCCAGCGACTCGGCGAGGTAGTCGGCGGTGTGCTGCGCGGCGCGGCTGTCCATCCCGCCGGGCATGTCGACCGCGCGCCGGACGTCCTGCTCGTGCATCCACACGTCGAGGGGGCGGTTGCGCAGCATCTTCTCCCAGGTCCACGGGACGCCGCCGAAGACCCGCTCCGGGTGGGCAGCGCCGTCGGTGGGCGGGTCCGCGAGCAGCGCCGTGTGCCGTGCGGTGGCCGCCTCGCGGATCTCCATGATCAGCTGGTCGGGCGTCGCCGTACGCCGGTTGGCGGGCCCGATCTCGGTGTAGCAGCCCATCATGCTGGTCACGTGGGCCGGCTCGCCGAGCCGTATCGGCTCCTGGGTGGTCTCCTCGACGCCGGTGGCCAGCACCTTCTCGAGGTGCGCGACGTGGGCCGCGACGGCCCGGACGTCCCAGCCCGCGAGGTCCGTCGGCGTCGACCACTGCTCGTCGGGGACCTTCTCGAGCAGGTGCGTGAAGTCGTGGACGGCCTCCCACCAGACCTCGACGTAGCCCGCGAGCCGCTCGCGGTCGTCACCCGTGCCGTCGCGTCGTTCGTCCACGGGCGGGACACTAGCGGGGTCGGCGGACAGCGGGTCAGGTGTTGTACCGGACCAGCGTGTAGATCGCGAAGATCGCCAGCACGGCGAGCACCAGGCCGATGACCGCGACCACGGCCGGTGTGCGCTTGCGCGGCGGCCCGCCGAGGGGCTGGTTGGTCGAGGGCTGGTCGTGCGGCTGCTCGTGCGGTTGCTCGTGCGGGTTGTGCGTCATGGGCTGCCGGTGCCCAGGGGCGGGTGGCGTCAACCCATCCCGGCGGCCAGGACAGGTGGCTCAGTGCAGGACGCGGGCGCCGAGCACGGCGACGTCGTCGGCGGCGTCGCCGGCCAGGTCGGTCAGGACCGCGTCGACGAACTTCTCGACCGGGAGACCGTGGTGCCGCCCGGCGGAGACGGCCAACCGGTCGAGCCCCTCGAGGATGTCCTCGCCGCGACGCTCCACCAGTCCGTCGGTGTAGAGCAGCACCGTCGAGCCCGGCGGCACCACCGTCCGGTGGTCGCCGCGGCTGTGGTGGGGGGAGACTCCCAGCATCAGGTCGGGACCCTCGGTCTCCAGCCAGCGGCGGGTGCCGTCGGGGTGGATCACCAGCGGCGGCGGGTGGCCGGCGTTGGTCCACCGCAGCATCGGGCGGCCGTCGTCGTCGTGCTCGAAACGGGCGTAGACGAGGCTGGCCATCGCGTCGACGCCCAGGTCGTGCACCGCGTGGTCGAGCCGGGCGACGTTGGCCGAGGGGGTGTCGTCGACCGCCCAGGCGATGGCGCGGAGCATGGTGCGCAGCTCACCCATGACGGCCGCCGCGGCGATGTCGTGGCCGACCACGTCACCGATCATCAGGGCGGTCGCGCCGCCGGGCATGACGACCGCGTCGTACCAGTCGCCGCCGACCTGCTGCCGTGCCGTGGCCGGGCGGTAGCGGGCCGCGAGCTGCAGGCCGTCCGGCTCCGGCAGCCGGGAGAGCAGCGCGTCCTGCAGGGTCATCAGGTCGTCCTGGCGCTGCTGGACGAGGTGACCTCGCACCACGGCCTGGGCGGCGTAGGAACCCAGGGCCTGGAAGGTGGCCAGGTCGCCGCTGGTGAGCTCGCGCACCGCGGCCCAGACGAGCACGAGGGTGCCCACGACGCGTCCGCGCACGCGCAGCGGCAGGAAGAGCCGCGCCTCCCCGATCTGGGCGCTGGTGTCGAGGTGCGGCCAGCGGGCGTTCTGGGCCGCCGCGGAGGGGAAGAAGACCGGCTCGCCGTCGAGGATCGCCTCGCCGACCGGGTTGGTGCGGTCGATGCCCAGGGCCGCGTGGCGGGCGGCGGACTCCCACGGGACGGCGTCGGTCGGCTCGACGAAGGCCAGCACGTCCGAAGCGCCGACGGTCGTCGACCGCGGTGCGGGGTGGCGGGGGTGGCCGGGATGGCACAGCCACATGCCGGCCTGCAGGCAGCCCAGCTGCTCCAGCGCCACCCGCTGGACGGCGCCGGCGATGTCGGCGAGCGACTCGGCGTCGGCCAGCGTCTCGCTCAGCGCGAGGAGGACCCGGCTGCGGTGCGCCAGGTCCTGCGCCTCCTGCTCGCCCTCGAGGGCCAGGTCGCGGAGCCGGCGCTGCGCCAGCTCGCTCGAGCAGGCAGCGGCCAGGTCGGCGAGGCTGTCGAGCTCCTCCGCCGACCAGGGGCGCGGCTCGCCGTCGATCGCGCAGAGCGAGCCGACGACCGCGCCGGTGTGGTCGGTGATCGGCCACCCGGCGTACGCGACGACCCCGAGGTCGGGGATGGCCGGGTTGTCCCGCACCCGCTCGTCGAGTCGGGCGTCGGCGACGACGAGCGGCGCGGACGCGGCGACGACGTGCTGGCAGAAGGAGTGGGAGAGCGGTGTCTGGCGACTGGCCTGGTACTCCGCCGGGAGCCCGACCGCGCCGGGGAAGACCTGCCGGTCCGGCTCGACGAGCGACACCAGGGCCACCGGTACGCCGAGGGCGCGCCGAACCATCCGGGCATAGCGGTCGAAGGACGCGTCCGCCCCCGCCGCGCTGCTCGCGCCTCCCGTGTCCATCGTCGTGCTCCCTCTCCCAGCGGGAGAGCCTAGGGCACTGGTGTCGCCGGCGACGCCGTGGCTCAGCGGGGCGCGTGCTGGTCGTGCTCGACCTTCGCCCGCGTCGCGTCCGTGGCGCCGTGAGCGAGCCAGAGCGCCGGGACCAGCAGCGCCAGGCCGGCCAGGCGCAGCCACCGCAGGGGGAGGACCAGGTTCCACTCGTGGAGGCGGTAGCCGAGGTTGTCGGTGCCGGTCTCCACCAGGACGTAGTCGAGCAGGTAGACCGCCAGGACCAGGCTCCACAGGGCGCCCCCGACCGCGGCCCACCCGCCCCACCGGTGGCCGGCTCGCAGCGCCCGGATGCCGACGAGCAGCACGGCCAGTGCGATCGCCGTCTCCGCGAGGAGGGGGAGGAGGTACTCGAGGAGGATCCCGCGGTCCGACGTCATGGGCCCACGCTGGCAGACCGGTACGTCGTAGGTAAAGGCCCGAGGGTGCGCGCGCCGGTACGTGCTGCCGGGACTCCCGGAGGTCCTGGTGGTCCGAGCGGCTCGGGTCGGGATCAGGGGCGCTGGAGCTCGATCTCCTCGAGCACCAGCGGGCCGCCGGCGGAGTCGCAGTCGCCCTCGGACTCGTGGACCCACTCGCCGTCGTCGTACTCCCACTCCTGCTCGCACTCGTCGTCCTCGTGCTCGGCGACCTCGGCCTCGAGCACGTTCATGCCGGGCTCCAGGTCCGCGGTCGACCCGTCCTCGTCGGAGCCCTCGACCTCGATCTCCGTCTCGGAGGTGACGACGAAGGAGAGCTCGCCGACCGCACGGGTGTGGACGACGAGGTTCCCCGTCGTCGAGTCGTAGGAGGCGATGATGCCCAGCAGGTCATCGACGTCCTCGTCGACCTCGGCGCACTTGTCGCGGTCGTCGTCGTCCTCGTCCTCGTCGGCCTCGCCGTCGCGGTCGTGGTCCTCCTCGCCGTCCTCGAGCCCGTCGTCGTCGGTGTCGTCGTCGCCCACGCGGTAGCCGAAGTCGTTCTCGTCCTCGTCGGAGACGTCGTCGCCGTCGGCGTCGTCGTCGTCCTTGAGGCAGTTCTCCTTCGGGTCGTCCTCGTCCTCGTTGTCGATCCCGTCCTGGTCGGCGTCCTCGTCGCCGTCCTCGACACCGTCGTCGTCGGTGTCGCTGTCCTTCGGGTCGGTCGACTTGAGGCCGTCCTTGACCTCGTCGCCGTCGTCGTGGCCGTCGTCGTCGGTGTCCTCGTCGTCAGGAGCGGTCGACCTGCGGTGCTCGACACGGTTGGCGAGGCCGTCCTTGTCGAGGTCGCCGCGGGCGTCGGCGCGGTGGGGGTCGAGGCCGTGCTTGGCTTCCCAACGGTTCGGCATGCCGTCGCCGTCCCGGTCGCGGGACGCGGCCTCGGCGGGAAGCGCCGTGAGCGCTGCGGTCGAGAGGGCGAAGGCCACCCCGGTCAGTGACGCGGTGAGCCTCGGGCGGTGGAAAGCGGACATGGTCGCTCCTGCAGGGGTGTTGATGCTCGGGAGGGGAGCAACAGGATGGGACCCCTGAGGTCGAGGCCGGCGCGGAATGTCCGGAACTTAACCGGCGGTGACGCTGCGGCGGACGCCTCCGGTGCAGCCCCGGCGGTGCCGACCGGCCTCGAGGGTGCGCACGCACGGGGAGTCACCGCCATGGCGCTGGCAGACTTGTACCTCGTGACTCGGAGACCGAAGGTGCGCGCCCCGGAGCTGCGAGGTCGGGGCTGGCTCAACACGGGAGGGCGGGACCTCTCCCTGTCCGACCTCCGAGGTCGCTTCACGTTGCTGGACTTCTGGACGTTCTGCTGCATCAACTGCCTCCACGTCCTCGACGAGCTCAAGCCGGTCGAGGAGCAGTACGCCGAGGAGCTCGTCGTCGTCGGCGTGCACTCCCCGAAGTTCGTCCACGAGGCCGACCCGGACGCGTTGCGCGGGGCCGTCGAGCGGTACTCGGTGACCCACCCGGTCCTCGACGACCCGGACCTCGTCACCTGGCAGGCCTACACCGCGCGCGCGTGGCCGACGCTCGTGCTCGTCGACCCGGAGGGCTACGTCGTCGCGCAGTACGCCGGCGAGGGGCACGCGCACGCGATCGAGGCGCTCCTCGCCGAGCTGGTCGAGGAGCACCGGCAGAAGGGGACGCTCCAGCCCGGCGACTCGCCGTACGTGCCGCCGGTCGTGGAGCCCACCGACCTCCGCTTCCCGGCCTCGGCCGTCCCCCTCGCCGACGGCCGGGTGCTCGTGGCCGACGCCGGGCACGACGAGGTCGTGGAGCTCGGCGGGGACGGCGAGGTGCTGCGCCGGTTCGGCGGCTTCCGCGAGCCCAACGGCCTTTGCCTGCTGCCGGCGGACCTCGCCGCGGAGGTCGGGTACGACGTGGTCGTCGCCGACACCGTCGGCCACCGGCTGCAGGGCATCGACCTGGCCACCGGCACGACGCGGGTGCTCGCCGGCGACGGCACCCAGTGGTTTCGAGACGCCTCGTCCCTCGGCTCCTCAACCCAAGGGATGCCAGAGGGCGACGGCACCGGCCGGCTCTCCAGCCCCTGGGACGTCGCGTGGTGGCAGGACCGGGTCTGGGTGGCGATGGCCGGCATCCACCAGCTGTGGACCTTCGACCCGCGCACCGGCGCGGTCGAGGTGGCGGCGGGCACCACCAACGAGGGGCTGCTCGACGGTCCGCTCGACGAGGCGTGGTTCGCACAGACCTCGCGGCTGGCCCCGGACCCTTCGACAGGCTCAGGACGAGCGGGCGACCGGCTGTGGCTGGTCGACAGCGAGACGTCGTCGGTGCGCTGGGTGGCGGACGGGCAGGTCCACACGGCGGTGGGCTCGGGGCTCTTCGACTTCGGCTTCCGCGACGGCCCGGCCGAGCAGGCGCTCCTGCAGCACCCGTTGGGCGTGACCGTGCTGCCCGACGGTTCGATCGCCGTGTGCGACACCTACAACGGGGCCGTGCGGCGGCTGGACCGGGTCACGGGGGAGGTGACCACCCTCGCCACCGACCTCGCCGAGCCGAGCGCGGCGTACGTCGACGAGTCGGCCGACCCGGCGCAGCTGGTCGTCGTGGAGTCCGGCGCCCACCGGCTCACCCGGCTGCCGCTCGGCGGCGCCGCCACCCGCACCGACGGCTTCGCGCACACCACCCAGCGACCGGTGACCGAGGTGCCCGCCGGTCTCGAGCTGGTCGTGTCGTTCACCCCGCCGCCGGGCCAGAAGGTCGACGACCGGTTCGGGCCGCCCTCCCAGCTGCTCGTCGAGGCCACGCCGCCCGCGCTGATCCGCGAGGGCGGCGGGCGCGGCACCGACCTCGTGCGCCGGATCGTCCTGGACCCCCACGTGGGGGAGGGCGTGCTGCACGTCGCCGCGCGGGCCGCGTCCTGCGATGCCGAGGGCGGGGAGGGCGCGGCGTGCCGGATGCACCAGCAGGACTGGGGCGTGCCGGTGCGGATCGCCGACGGGGCCGAGCCGCGGCTGGTGCTGCCCCTGGGTGGCGCCGGGTAGCGGTCAGCCGCCGGTCGCCAGGCCGACGGCGATGGCCAGCATGGTCAGCCCGATGAGCACGTCGAGCACCTGCCACGCCCGCGCGCTGGAGAGCAGGCCTGCCACGAGCCGGGCGCCGTACCCGAGCGCGCCGAACCAGAGCAGGCTGGCCCCGCACGCGCCCACGGCGAACCACCACCGGCCCGGGGACCCGTGCGTGCTCGCGACCGAGCCGAGGAGCAGCACCGTGTCCAGGTAGACGTGCGGATTGAGCCAGGTGAGCGCGAGGGCCCGCAGCGCCGCGGACCGGCGCGAGAGCCGCGGCCCGCCGCTCGCCGCCAGCGCGTCGGGCCGGCGGGCCCGGAGCAGCGACGAGACGCCGTACCAGGTCAGGAAGGCGACGCCGAGCCACCGGACCACGTCGATCGCCCACGGCGCCTGCTCGACGACCGTCCCGATCCCGGCCACCCCGGCGGCGATGAGCACGACGTCGGAGAGGGCGCAGATCGCGACGACCAGGCCGACGTGGTCGCGCGCCAGGCCCTGGCGCAGCACGTAGGCGTTCTGCGCGCCGATCGCGACGATGAGGGCGAGTCCGGTGGCGGTCCCGGCGAGGAGGCTGGCGAGCACGGGCCGACGCTACGGCCGTCGCCGCGCGCAGACCAGCGAATGATCCTGCAGATCCTGTAGCAGCGCTTAAGAGGCGCCTAGGGTGGGGTGGTGCACCTCGACCAGGCGTGGCTGCTGGCGCTCACCGCGATCGCCGACCACGGCACCTTCGACGCGGCGGCACGGCACCTGCACGTCACCCCGAGTGCGGTGAGCCAGCGGATCCGTGCCCTGGAGTCGGAGGTCGGCCAGGTGGTGGTCCGCCGCTCCGTCCCGGCCCGGCCCACGCCCGCCGGTGAGGCGCTGCTCCGCCTCGCGCGCCAGACGACGCTGCTGCACGCCGAGGCCCGCCGGGAGCTCGGCGACCGGGAGGCGGGCGTCACCGAGCTGTCGGTGGCGGTGAACGCCGACTCGTTGGCGACTTGGTTCCGCGGCGTCGTCGGGGCGGTCGCCGACCGGAACGACGTCGCCCTGCGCCTGCACGTCAGGGACCAGGCGTGGTCGGCCGACCTGCTGCGCAGCGGCAGCGTGCTGGCCGCCGTGACCAGCGACCCGCTGGCGGTCCAGGGCTGCTCGGTCGAGCGGCTCGGCACCCTGCGCTACGTGCCGGCCGCCGCCCCCGACCTCGCCGACCGGTGGCGACGCGGTCGGGGCGTGGACTGGGCCCGGATGCCCGTGGTGGTCTTCGACGACGAGGACGCCCTCCAGCACGAGCTGCTCGCCGCACGGGGCCGCGGGCTGCCACCCGTCGTGCACCGGGTGCCGACGTCGGCGGACTTCCACGAGGCGGTGCGCCTCGGCCTCGGCTGGGGAGCGCTGCCCGAGCCGCAGCTGCTGCCCGACGTGGAGGCGGGCCGGCTGGTGGTCCTCGACCGGCGCCACCACCTCGACGTACCGCTGCACTGGCAGCGCTGGCGGCTGCGGTCGGTGCTGCTCGACGCCCTGACCGACGACGTACGTCGCGCGGCGACGGCCGTGCTCCGCCGCTGAGCCGGGCGCCCGCGGGACGACGACGCCCCCGGCCTCACGAGGAGGCCGGGGGCGTGCGGGCTGTCTCAGGCGTGCGTCAGAAGGCCGACTCGTCGAGGTCCATCAGCGACAGGTCGGTCGCCTCGGCGATGGCGCGCTCGGCGCTGATCCGCGGCAGGTTGGTCTGCGCGAAGAACTGCGCGGCCGCGACCTTGCCCTCGTAGAAGGCCTGGTCCTTGCCCGGCTCGCCGCCGAGCTTCTCCAGCGCCACCTCGGCCTGGCGCAGCAGCAGCCAGGCGCAGACCACGTCACCGAGGACCATCAGCAGGCGCGTGGTGTTGAGGCCCACCTTGTAGATGTTGCGGACCTCCTCCTGCGCCGACATCAGGTCGTTGATGAGGTGCCCGACGAGGGCGTTGGCGTCCTCGAGGGCGGTCGCGAGCAGCTGGCGCTCGTTCTTGAGCCGACCGTTGCCGGCCTCGCTGTCGATGAACGCCTGGATCTCGCCGGCGAGGTGCCCGAGCGCGCGGCCCTGGTCCTTGACGATCTTGCGGAAGAAGAAGTCCTGGCCCTGGATCGCCGTGGTGCCCTCGTAGAGGGTGTCGATCTTCGCGTCGCGGACGTACTGCTCGATCGGGTACTCCTGCAGGAAGCCGGAGCCGCCGAAGGTCTGCAGCGACTCGGTGCCCAGCAGCACCCACGAGCGCTCGGAGCCGTAGCCCTTGACGATCGGGAGCAGCAGGTCGTTGACCGCCTCGGCGAGCTTCGTCTCGTCGGTGTCCTGGGTGCCCTCGTGCTCGGCGACCATCACCTTGTCCTGCCAGCTGGCGGTGTAGAGCACCAGCGCGCGCATCGCCTCGGAGAACGACTTCTGCGTCATCAGCGACCGGCGGACGTCGGGATGGTGGGTGATGGTCACCCGCGGGGCGGTCTTGTCGGCGGCCTGGGTGAGGTCCGCGCCCTGGACGCGCTCCTTGGCGTACTCCAGCGCGTTGAGGTAGCCGGTCGAGAGCGTGGCGATGGCCTTGGTGCCCACCATCATCCGGGCGTTCTCGATGACCTGGAACATCTGCGCGATGCCGTCGTGGACCTCGCCGAGCAGCCAGCCCTTGGCCGGCTCCCCACCGCCGACCTGCGGGTCGCCGAAGGTGACCTCGCAGGTGTTGGAGACCTTGATGCCCATCTTGTGCTCGACATTGGTGACGTAGACGCCGTTGCGCTCACCGGTGAGCTCGCCGGTCTCGTGGTCGAAGTGGTGCTCGGGCATCCAGAACAGCGAGAGCCCCTTGGTGCCCGGGCCGCCGGCGCCCTCGACGCCCTCGGGCCGCGCGAGCACCAGGTGCATGATGTTCTCGCTCATGTCGTGCGTGGCGCTGGTGATGAAGCGCTTGACGCCGGTGATGTTCCACGAGCCGTCCTCGTTCGGGACGGCCTTGGTGCGCCCGGCGCCGACGTCGGAGCCCGCGTCGGGCTCGGTCAGCACCATGGTGCAGCCCCACTGGCGCTCGACCATGATCTGGGCGACCCGCTTGTCGCGGTCGTTGCCGTTGTCGTAGACCACGCCCGCGAACGGCGCGCCGGCGGCGTACATGTGGATCGGCGCGTTGGCGCCGAGCACCATCTCGCCGATCGCCCAGTTCAGCGACGACGGGGCCGGCGTGCCGCCGAGCTCCTCGCGGATCTGGAGGCGCCAGTACTCCGCGTCCATCCAGGCCTGGTAGCTCTTCTTGAACGACTCCGGCATCGGCGCGGTGTGCGTGGCCGGGTCGAAGACCGGCGGGTTGCGGTCGCTGTCCTCGAACGACGCCGCCAGGTCCTCGCGTGCCAGGCGGTCGACCTCGGCGAGGATCGCGCGGGCCGTCTCGCCGTCGACCTCGGCGAAGGGACCCTGGCCGAGGACCTCGTCACGGCCCAGCACCTCGAAGAGGTTGAACTCGATGTCGCGGAGGTTGCTCTTGTAGTGGCTCACTGATCCACCTTCGTGTGTGGGGCGGGTTCGGGCTGGCCGCGAGGACGAGAGCGCAGGCTCTACTGACCAGTAACTTAATGGTAAGCCGGGGCTTGCGGCGGCGCAAGCGGGGGCGGCCGACCCGCGGTGCAACGCGACGCTCCCCGCTGCATCCTGGACGCTGCGACGTGCAGGAACAGTGGCGAACGTGTCGGGGCACGGGCGCTGCGGAGGGCCAGCGGTCTCGACCAGCGCCTCTGACAGACTGGAGCCATGCGCGTCTCCGCCAAGTCCGACTACGCCCTGCGGGCGTTGATCGAGATGGCGCAGCGGGCGGACGGCAAGCCGGTCAGCGCCGAGGAGCTCGGACGACTCCAGGAGATCCCGCACGGCTTCCTCCAGGCGATCCTCGCCGACCTGCGGCGGGCCGGCGTGGTGATGTCGCAGCGCGGTCAGTCCGGCGGGTGGCGGCTGGCCCGGCCGGCCGAGGAGGTGTCGGTCGCCGACGTCATCCGGGCGGTCGACGGGCCGCTGGTCTCGGTCTACGGGCTGCGGCCCGAGGCGGTGAGTTACAACCAGTCGGCCGAGGTGCTGCAGCACGTGTGGATCGCCGCGCGCCGATCGCTCCGCGACGTCTTCGAGGCCACCTCGATCCAGCAGCTGGCCGACGGCCGGCTCCCGCGCGCCGTCACCTCACGGACGGCCGACGAGGACGCCTGGCAGCCCCACTGACCTGGTGCTGCTCGCGGTCGGGACGCCGGCCGGCATGCCGGCGGGCAGCAGCTCCGACACGTCGCCGCGCACGTCGTAGCCGGACGTGGTGAGCGCCCCGATCCAGCCGAGCGCGGTCCGGGTGAGCCGGCCGTGCTCCTCGACGGAGGTGGGGACGGCCGGCGGGTGGAGCTCGCGGCGGGCGACCCGCAGCGGCAGCCGCCGGGCGTCGACGTCGAGGAGTTCGCAGAAGCTCGTCCAGAGCGCTCTGCGCCGGTCGACGCGCGGTGCGACCAGCACGTGGATCCGGCCCGGGTCGCCGATGGCCGGGCGCCACCGGTCCAGCACCTCGACCAGGTCGGGGGCGCTCCCGGCTCCGGGCTGCCCCTGCGGCGCCGCGACGGTGACCACCAGGTGCGTGCGGAAGCCGGTCAACTGGTCCACGGCCAGCGCCGCCTGGTGGCGCAGCAGCCCGGCGAGCTGCGGCTGGGAGACGACGACCGCGCGGGTGTCGCGGCCACTGCGACGGGCCCGGCGGCACGCCTCGGCCCAGGTGCCCTCCACCTCGGATCGCTGGTAGCCCCAGGCCCGGTGCTGCCAGCCCAGCTCCACCGCGGCGCGGAAGGAGGTCTCCGCGGTCGCCAGCGGTCGCACGCCGCACCCCAGGAGCGCCGTGCGGTGCAGGTCGAGGGCGTGGCCGAGGGAGGCCGAGCCGCTGTCGGTGAGGCCGATGTGGAGGTACGCCGTGGGTCGGGCCATGTCACTCACGGTGAGCAGTGCGGGGGACCGTGCGCCGTACTCGTCGTGAACGGCCGGTGAAGGTCGCCCGACCTGCGCCGGTCGTCTCACTAGAACCTGTTCCACCTCAGTCCTACGATGCCGGGATGATCACCTCCGACGCCATCGTCTGGAACGCGCCGAACGACCCGCACCCGGCCCGCGCTGCCTCCCAGCGGTCCTACTCCGCAGTCGCCAAGGGCGACCTGCAGGAGTGGCTGACGGTCTACGCCGAGGACGCCGTGCTCGAGGACCCGGTCGGACCGTCGATGTTCGACCCCGAGGGTCGGGGCCACCACGGCCACGCCGGCATCTCGGCGTTCTGGGAGCGAGCGATCGCGCCGATCCACCGCTTCGAGTTCACGATCGAGCAGTCGATGGCCAACGGCAACACCTGCGCCAACGTCGGGCGGATCCGCACCTCGTTCCCCGACGGCAGCCACACCACCACCGAGCTGGTGATGGTGTACGTCGTCGACGAGGACGGCCGGGTCGCCTCGATGCGTGCCTACTGGGAGCCCGAACGCACGATGGCGAGCTTCACCGCCGCCTCCTGACGGTCCGCCCGGGGCTCAGACGCTGGTGTGCCGGGCGACCCAGTCCACCAGCGGCCGCACGGCGCGCCAGTCCTCGCGCACCACCTCGACCAGCTCGGGGGTGTGGACCACCGGCTCGAACCCGATCATCCGGCCGAGGCTCAACGAGCGGTGGCGCAGCAGGTCGATCCGAGGGTGGTCGGCGTCGTACCCGCGCGGCGAGGTCTTGAGGCGGTCGCCCCCGCGCTCCCAGCCGGCCGCCTCCAGGGCGGCGACGATCGCCTCGAGCTCCGGGCCCAGCTCGTCGTGGTCGACGGCACCGCGGTACGCCGCGAGCCGGCCGGCGCTCGCCTCGTAGAAGCCGCCGCCGGTGCGGACGCCCCGCGGCGAGACCTCGACGTACCACCCGGTCGACTCCGCGGCGCGGACGAACGCGCCCTGGTGGGTCTTGTAGGGCGTCTTGTCCTTGGCGAACCGGACGTCGCGCTGGGGGCGGAAGATCTTCGCGGCCCCGAACTCGGGCTCGAGGGCGGCGCACAGCGCCTCCACCGGGCGGCGCACCTGGGTGAGGTAGGTGTCCTTGTGCTTCTCCCAGAACGAGCGCGTGTTGTCGACCTCGAGGTCGTCGTAGAAGTCCAGCGCGGCGACGGGGATGCCGGTGAACGGCGGGGTGTCGGTCACGTGGTCAGCCTAGGTCGGGGCAGCGGCGCACCGCTGCCACGCCGCTGCCCCATGGCGGGCACAACGGCCCACGCCTGCTGAGGTGACGCCGGCGGGGCGATTCATCGTGCTCCGAGAGTGGCGAAGACCTGCTCGTCGCCGCCCTCGCTGAGCGCGGTGACGTTGAGGGTGGAGCCGCCGCAGCGGGGCGGGGCCAGGAACGCCGGCGAGCCGGCCGTCTCATAGGCGACCGTGAGACCCTCCTCGGGCGTCCAGCGCATCAGCCGCGCCGGCTCGCCGTCGCGGACGGGGTCTCGCACGAACCACGCCGCCCCGCCGCAGCCCACGAGCGTGCCCGAGGAGCCGGGGCCGAGGTCGGTGACCTGTCCGTCGGACCTGCGGCCACGGAAGAGGGCGGACTCGACCCTCCCCTCCTGCGGCACGACCGACCAGGCCCGCACGCCCTCGGCCGGGAGCACCGCGTCCCAGGCCTTGCAGGGCTCGGCGTCCTCGAACGGCGCGAGGCGTGTCCCGCGCACCTCGGCGACGGTGCGGCACGAGGGGCGGGAGTCGTCGAAGGTCATCAGCGTCGTGCCGGCGGCCGTCACCCGTGCGCCGTTGAACCCGTGCCGCGCCGGCGCGCACCAGCCGCGCTCGGAGGTCCGGGCCGCGAGGTCGACCGAGGCCAGGCAGTAGCGACCCGCGTCGGTCACGGTCGCGTGGACGAGCGTGCCCGCGCCCATGGCCCAGGTGCCGCCGGTGGTGGTGGGCACCGGTGACCCGCCGTCGAGCACCCACTCCTCGCGCGTCCCGAGCTCGGTGACGACGGCGCGCGCCGGGCGCGACTCCTGCCGGTCCTGGAGCACCACGACGGCGCGCTCGTCGTCGAGGAAGGCGTCGGAGACCCGCTCGCGCGCCCGCGCCTGCGTGGTCGTCGCCCCGTCCGGTCCGGTCAGCGTCGCGCGACTGCCGTCCTCGGGCACGGTCAGGGTCCAGGTGCCGTTGGTGGTGACCGTGTCGCGCACCGAGCCGGGGAGCGGCTGCCAGTCGAGCTCGTCCGCCGCGGGGGCGCTCTGCGTGGGTGCGCCGGAGGGGTCGGCGGTGGCGTCGGCGGTGGCGTCGGCGGTGCGCCTGCCGACAGGCTCCCCAGCCTCGTCGGAGCAGGCGCCGAGGGCGGGGAGCGCCGCGGCGAGCGCGGCCGCCCACGCCAGCCGGGCGGCGTACGGCGCCATGTCAGACCCCGATGTTCTGGTGGGGGTGCGCCAGGTTGGCGCGGTAGCTCTTGTACGCCGTGCGCCACTGGACCCGCTTGATGAAGGGCTCCGAGGGGTCGAAGCGCTGCTGGTTCCACGGCTCGAAGAAGCTGATGGCCGTCGGCTTCGGCCCGCGCTTGCTGTAGCCGCGACCGACCTGGAAGTGGCCGGACGCGTCGTCGTCGAGGTACGGGAAGTAGCGCCGGTGCAGCAGCGGGTGGAGGACCACCGGCGCCCGGTAGTCGACCAGGTGGCGCATCTGCAGCCGCATCCACCGGTTGAACCCGTAGTCGGAGACGTCGAGCACGACGTAGGGGCCGGCGTACCGGCGGCGGTCCCAGCCGGTGTGGTCGTTGACGACGCGGACCAGGTCCGTGATCGAGGTGCCCTGCGACGTGGTGCCGAGCTTGTCGGCCCAGTGGCGCTGCCCGCGGTCCTTGTCCTTCCAGCCCCAGGCGATCATCTGCATGGTCGCCGGGCCGCACCAGTAGGTCCGCTTCTGCTCCGCCACCTGGTCGGTGTCGAGGATGACGCGGCGGCGGGGGTAGTCGGCCTGGGTCTTGCTGCGGCGGGCGGTCGCCGGGGCGGCGGTGCGCGCCTCGGGGTGCCGCTCGAGGAACCCCGCCGGCAGGGGAGTGCCCTCGACCTCGTGACGCAGCAGCCACACCTTGGCGACCGAGCGGGCGGCCATGGTGAGCTCCCGGCGCTCGTCGCGAGCGCGCTCGGCGGGGGTCATCGCCGCGCGTCGGGCCAGCAGGGCGGCCGAGTCGAGGTCGCCGGTGCGCTCGACGGCGCGGCTGCGGCCGGCGGTGCTCCGCCGGGCAGCGGCCGCGGCCCGCGCACGGACCTCCTGCTCGCCGGCGCTCGTCCAGCCCAGGCCGAGGCAGTAGCGCTGGCCCTCGAGGTCGGCGCAGCGCACCAGGTCGGCGGCTGCCCGCGCCGTACGCCGCGGCGCGGCGCCCTGCCCGGTCGAGATGCCGCGTCCGGCTGCGACGACCCGCTCGATCTCGGCCGCCAGCTCCGGGGTGACGCGGCCGGTGCCGGCGGTGGCGGCCGGGACCGCCTCCTCGGTGCGGGTCGTCGGCGTCAGGGCGCCGTCGGGCCGGTCGCCGCCGTGCGGGACGAAGGGGGCGGCGGCGAGCAGGACGGCGAGGCCGACGAGCGCGACCGTGCGGGGGCGGGACGGGCGAGCGGTGGGCATGACGCTCCGGGCGGGCAGGGGAAGAAGGCCGGACGGCACAGCGTCCCCACCCGCCACTGGTCTAGTCAAGTCTCCCACTGGTCGCAGCCGTCACTCCTGCAGCGCCTGAGCTCGCGGCATCGACATCGGCATCGGGCGGAGTGGCGCGACGGTCGGGAGGACTGGAGCGGATGACGAGACTCGAACTCGCGACATCGACCTTGGGAAGGTCGCGCTCTACCAACTGAGCTACATCCGCACGCCGGGGAGGCCCGGCGGCCGGAATGCTACCCCAGTCCGTGGTCGTGCACGGGGGAGAGGGCCGGGTAACGCGGCGACAACCCGTCTCCGGAGGACCGGCCGGTCAGCCGTCGGTGCACCCACGGGGCGGCGGAGGTGCGCAGCCACTCGGCGTGGGTGCGGGCCTGCTCGCGACGGCTCACCACCGGCAGCTCCCGCAGCGGGAGCGGCTGGAGGTCGTGCTCGACGCCCAGCAGGTCGAGCACCTCGATCGCCATCCGCTGGTGGCCGGCGGGACCCATGTGCATCCGGTCGTCGTCCCAGTAGCGCCAGTCGCGGTACTCCTTGAGCCGCCAGAAGTCCACCACGGTCGCCCCGTGCCGGTCGGCGGCCTCGCGAACCAGCTCGTTGTAGAGCGCGAACCGGCCCCGGAGCAGGCGGTACGTCGCGGAGCCGCCCGGGTCGAAGGCCGTCCACACCAGCAGCCGGGCGCCGGTGGCCGCGAGCCGCGCCAGCCCCTCGTCGTACGACGCGGCGAGGGCGTCGAGGTCGACCTTGGGCCGCAGGATGTCGTTGGCGCCGGCGTAGATGGTGACCAGGTCCGGCTCGAGGGCGACGGCGGGGTCGACCTGCTCGGCGAGGATCGGCAGCAGCTTGCGGCCGCGGATGGCGAGGTTGGCGTAGCCGAAGTCCGGCTCCCTCGCCGCCAGCACGGCGGCGACCCGGTCGGCCCAGCCGCGCAGGCCGTTGGGGCGGCTCGGGTCGGGGTCGCCGACCCCCTCGGTGAAGGAGTCGCCGAGCGCGACGTAGCGGTGGAAGCCCATGGGGCCATCGTGCCGGTCGCTCGTGCTGGTGCTGTCTCCGGGAGGTCTGGAACCTCGGTGGGCGCCGGAGCGTCCGAGCCCTGGAGGCGGGTGACCCACCCGTCGGGACGAGGAGTGGCGATGACCGACGCTCGACGGGGATCGGCTTCTCGGCGGACGACCACAGCGATCGCCGTCGCCGTCGTGGCGGTCGTCGGGGTGACCGCCGGGGTGGCCCTCGTGGTGGGTGCGACGGGCACGGGGAACGGCGCGAACCCGCGCGACGCCGCGGTGGCCGGCTCCTCGGCGGCTGACCTGCCGCCTTCCACCCTCGAGGACTTCGCGTGTGCCCGGGCGAGCAAGGTCTTCACCGGAGAGCCCCCTCTCCCGGACGAAGCGGAGCAGCAGGAGATCGTGGAGGCGGTCGAGGCCCGCGGTTGGACCTGGGTGCGACACGTCGCGACCACGGCCCTCGGGGTCGTCGCGCTGGTCGACGACCCCGACGGCGACGCCGACCACACCGTCGACGAGGCCGACGAGCGCGCTCGCGAGCTGCGTCGGCTCGGGGTGGCACACGTCAGCGAGTGGGACCCGAGCGGCGTGGACGTGGGGCTCGACGCCGCGGCGCAGGCGCGCCAGGTGGTCCAATGGCGGCTCGACCCCGTGGTTCGCGAGCTCCGGCGGAAGACCCGGGGCCTCGCGGGCGACGCAGGGCTCGCCCTGTGGCACGCCGCCGGCGCGGTGCTCGTCCAGTGGAAGGCCCCCGTCCCGGCCGAGGTCGAGGCGCTGGCGGGGATCCGACCCGACGGGGTGCGAGTGGTGGTCGAGCCGGTGCCGTACTCCCAGGCCGACGTGGACGCCGCCCAGCACCGGCTGAGGTCCTGGCTGCGCCGGTCCGGGCGCGACCATGCGTGGACGTCGGCCTCCGCCTGTGCCGACGGGTCGGGGATCGTGGTCGGGATGGAGCCGCCCCTCGAGGACCGCTCCGCCCTCCAGGCGGAGCTGGCCGAGGCGGCCGGCATGCCGGTGCTCGTGGTGCCCGAGGAGGCGCCGGTGCCAGCGGTCATGCTGGTCCCGACACCCGGATCCTGAAGGCTGGGGCCGGCGCGGCCGGTAGGTTGAGGCGCGTGCTGCTCTCAGACCGCGACATCCTCGCCGAGCTGGACGCCGGGCGCGTCGCGCTGGACCCGTTCGACCCGGCGATGATGCAGCCGTCGAGCATCGACGTGCGCCTCGACCGGTACTTCCGGGTCTTCGAGAACCACAAGTACCCCCACATCGACCCGGCGGCGGACCAGTCCGACCTGACCCGGATGATCGAGCCGGACGGCGACGAGCCGTTCATCCTGCACCCGGGCGAGTTCGTGCTCGGCTCGACGTACGAGGTCGTGACCCTGCCCGACGACATCGCCGCCCGTGTCGAGGGCAAGTCCTCGCTCGGCCGGCTGGGCCTGCTCACCCACGCGACCGCCGGCTTCGTCGACCCCGGCTTCTCCGGCCACGTGACCCTGGAGCTGGCGAACGTCGCGACCCTGCCGATCAAGCTCTACCCGGGGATGAAGATCGGTCAGTTCTGCTTCTTCCGGCTCTCCTCGCCCTCCGCGCACCCGTACGGGTCGGAGAAGTACGGCTCGCGCTACCAGGGGCAGCGCGGCCCGACGCCGTCGCGATCGTTCCAGCGCTTCCACCGCACCTCGATCTGACGCCGCGGGGGAGGTAAGGTCACCCTCAGTTAGGTGAACCTCACTTCGATCGGACCCCGATGACCAGCACGCTCAGCTCCCCCGCGCTGCCCCTCCTCCTCGAGGAGGTCGAGGTCGTCTCGGTCGAGCGGCTCTCCACGAGCTACGTCCGCCTCGAGCTCGGCTCGCCGGCGCTGGCGGAGTTCGGCGTCGACCAGCCCCTCTACGACCAGCGGATCAAGCTGGTCTTCCCACCCGAGGGCGGCTCGCTCGGCTCCTTCGCCGGCGCCGACGAGGGCTGGATGCAGGAGTGGTACGCCCGTCCCGCCGAGGAGCGCGGGCACATGCGCACCTACACCATCCGCGAGGTCCGCGGCGAGGGCGCGCAGACCCGGCTGGTCGTCGACTTCGTGCTCCACCTCGAGCAGGGCCACACCGGCCCCGGCTCCTCGTGGGCGGCCGCCGCCGGGGTCGGCGACCGGATCGTCGTGCTCTGCCCCCGGCGCGGCATGCCGTACGGCGGCATCGAGTTCGTGCCGGGCGCCGCCCGGCGGATCGTGCTCGCCGGCGACGAGACCGCCGTGCCGGCCGCCTGCGCCGTGCTCTCGATGCTGCCGGACGACGCCGAGGGTGCGGCGTTCCTCGAGGTGCCGCTCTCCGCCGACGTGCAGGCGGTCCCGCACCCTCCGGGCGTGAGCGTGACCTGGCTGCCGCGCGACGGGGCCGAGCTCGGCACGCTGCTCCAGCCGGCGGTGCTCGCGCACCTCGGGGCGCCGGTCCTCGCGCTCGAGGTGGCCGAGGACGAGGTCGACCCGGACCTGTGGGAGACGCCGATGTACTCCTCCTCCGGCGAGATCGACGAGCCGCTGGACCCCGGCGCCAACGACGACGTCTACGCCTGGATCGCCGGTGAGTCCAAGGTCGTGACCGGCTTGCGTCGCGCCCTGGTCAACGACCTCGGCATGGACCGGCGGCAGGTCTCCTTCATGGGCTACTGGCGGCGCGGCGTGGCGATGCGCTCCTGACTCGAGAGCGCTGTTTAGCCGCCGGCCCCGCTGGGCATCGGCCCGGGCGCGCCACTGTGCGGCGCACCATCCGTCGCCAGAAAGGCCGTCCATGGCACCGACCGCCCCGCTCCCGATGGCCAGCGACACGCTCATCGACGCGAACGCCGTCGACTACCTGATCGTCGCGCTCTACTTCGCGGTGGTGCTCACCATCGGCGTGATGGCCCGGCGACAGGTCTCGGACTCGATCGACTTCTTCCTCTCCGGCCGCTCGCTGCCCGCCTGGGTGACCGGCCTGGCGTTCATCGCGGCCAACCTCGGGGCCGTCGAAATCATGGGCATGTCCGCCTCCGGCGCGGAGTTCGGCCTGCCGACCGTCCACTACTTCTGGATCGGCGCCATCCCCGCGATGCTCTTCCTCGGCGTCGTGATGATGCCGTTCTACTACGGCTCCAAGGTCCGCTCGGTGCCCGAGTTCATGTACCGCCGGTTCGGCACCGGCGCGCACCTGGTCAACGCGATCTCCTTCGCGGTCGCGCAGCTCCTCATCGCCGGCATCAACCTCTACCTGCTCGGCACGATCATCCAGGCCCTGCTGGGCTGGCCGCTCTTCGTGGCGCTGCTGGTCGCGGGCGTCGTGGTGCTCTCCTACATCACCCTGGGCGGGCTGAGCGCGGCCATCTACAACGAGGTGCTGCAGTTCTTCGTGATCGTCGCGGCGCTGCTGCCCCTCACCCTGCTCGGGCTCGACCGGGTCGGCGGCTGGGGCGGCCTGAAGGACCGGATCGCCGAGGCGTCCTCCGGCAACCCCGACATCGCCCCCGCTGAGCAGCAGCTCAACTCGTGGCCCGGCCTCGCGCTGACCGGCTTCGACTCCGAGATCCTCTCGGTGATCGGCATCGTCTTCGGCCTCGGCTTCGTGCTCTCCTTCGGCTACTGGACCACCAACTTCGTCGAGGTCCAGCGGGCCATGGCGTCGGACTCGATCTCCGCGGCCCGCAAGACGCCGATCATCGGCGCCTTCCCGAAGATGTTCATCCCGTTCATCACGATCCTCCCCGGCATGATCGCCGCGGTGCTGGTCAGCGAGATCGCGGCCACCAAGGCGGGTGAGGAGGTCGCCGGCGGGGCCGGCGGCACGGTCACCTACAACGACTCGCTGCTCTACCTCATGCGGGACCTGCTGCCCAACGGCCTGCTCGGCGTCGCGATCGCCGGTCTGCTGGCTGCCTTCATGGCCGGCATGGCGGCCAACATCTCGGCGTTCAACACCGTCTTCAGCTACGACCTGTGGCAGCGGTACGCCGTCAAGGACCGCGACGACGAGTACTACCTGCGCGTGGGGCGGATCGCGACCGTGGGCGCCACGGTGATCGCCGTCGGCACCGCCTACCTGGCCACGAACTTCGGCAACATCATGGACTACCTCCAGGTGCTGTTCGGGTTCTTCAACGCGCCGCTCTTCGCGACCTTCATCCTCGGCATGTTCTGGAAGCGGATGACGCCCACCGCCGGCTGGGTCGGCCTCGTGGCCGGCACGCTCAGCGCCGTGCTCGTCGCCTTCCTCAGCGAGGACGCGTTCGGGCCGGCCAGCATCGGGATCATCCCCGTCGGTGGCCAGGGCGCGGCGTTCATCGCGGCCGGGGCGGCCTTCGTCGTCGACATCGTGCTCAGCGTCGTCGTCTCGCTCGCCACCAAGCCCAAGCCGGCCGAGGAGCTGCGTGGGCTGGTCTACTCCGAGACCCCGCGCGAGGACCGCGTCGACCCCGACGAGGGGTCCTACCCGTGGTACCGCCGCACGATGCCGCTCGCGGGGATCGCCCTGGCCATGGTCGTCGCCCTGAACTTCGCCTTCTGAGGAGGACCCCGTGCCCGCCACCACCACCGCTTCCGAGCGCCGACACCGCGCCGGACTGCTGGACATCCGCAACATCATCGGGCTGCTGCTCGTCGCGTACGGCGTGATCCTCACGCTGATGGGTCTCTTCGGCGACAACACCACCTCGACCGGCGAGACCGACGCCAACCTCTGGGCCGGCCTGGTCATGCTCGCCGCGGGCCTCACGTTCCTCGCCTGGGCCCGGCTCCGGCCGATCCTGGTGCCGGAGGGTGGCGTGGACGAGGACCCGGCCACCGGCGACGAGGACGGCATCGAGCCCGGGGCGCACGAGCGCGACCACCAGCCGCCGTCCGGTCACTGACCGGTCTCGTCGGGGTTCGCAGGCAGCTGGGTCTCGCTCGTCATCACGACGTCGACGCGGCCCGCCTCGTCGCGGAAGACATGCACCTCGTGGCAGACGAGGCTGGTTCCGTCCGTCGGCACCTCGATCCGCACCAGCTCGCCGTCGACCCACAGCTCCACTTCCGGCGCGAACGCCGGGCCGCCGTCGCAGCTGCGGGCGAGGTCGAGCAGGTCGTGGACGAGCTCCTCGCCGTACCGCGGCACGCAGAAGGCGGATGACGAGGCCGCGGGCCCGGTGGCGGCGGGCAACGTCGGCAACGTCGTGACCAGCTCCACGAGGGAACCGGTCGGCGGCGCCGGGTCGGGCGCCGGGTCGGTGCTCCGGCTGAGGGTCGACGCCGCCGCGAGGCCGAGCGCGAGCAGCACGCCGGCGGCAGCGACCAGCGTCGGCCACCTCGGCGAGCGCGCCCGCCGCGCCGCGACGTGCTCGGAGAAGTCCACGCCGCTAGGACGGGCTGGGCCGGTGGTTCGGTTCCCTCGTCCCGTCGTGCAGGGGGTAGACGACAGGGGAGGATCCTCGGCACCAGGTGCCGAAGATCCTCCCCTGTCTCGTGCGATCGACGCAGCCAGCCGGCTCAGAGGTCGAAGAGCGAGCCGCCCTCCGAGATCTCGACGTCGGTCTTCGGCTGGTTGGCCTCGCCGTTGGAGCTGGCCTTCGGCTTCTCCTCGGCGAGCTCCTCGTCCTGGGGCTCGGCCTCGGAGGGCGCCTCGTCCTGCGGCTCGGCGTCCGGTGCCGGGTCCGCGCTGGCCGCGGCCGTGGCAGCCGCGCTCACCGCGGCGCCGCCGGAGAGCCCGCTCGTCGGGGCGGTCGCGGACCGCTCCTCCGCGGGGTCCTCCGACGCCGGAGCCTGGCCGCTGTCCTCGGCCGGTGCCTCCGGCTGGCGCTCGGGCGTCGCGACGGCCTCGGGGGCGGCGATGTCGAAGAGCGACCCGCCCTCGGGGATGCTCGCCGACGGCGCAGCAGCTGCCGGTGCGGCGGGCTCGGTCTCCGCCTCGACGACCTCCTCGGCGGGGGCCGCCGCGGCGGGCGCTGCCGGTGCCTCCGCCGGCGCCTCGATGTCGAACAGCGAGCCGCCGGAGGACAGGTCGGTCTCGTTCATCTCGGGCGCCGGCCCCGCGGGTGCCTCCGGTGCCTCCTGTGCCTCCGCCTTCGCGGCCGGCTCCTCCGCCTTCGGCTGGCTCGCCTCGGGCGCCGGTGCCGGCTCGTCGGCGGAGATGTCGAAGAGCGAGCCGCCGGAGCCGAGGTCGGCCTTTCCAGCCGGCTCCTCGGACTTCGGCTCGGTCTTCGGCTCGGTCTTCGGCTGGGCCTTCGGCTGGGCCTTCGCCGCAGGCGCCTCGGCCGGCTCGTCGCCGCCGATGTCGAACAGCGACCCGCCGGCCGCCGGCTCGGCCTTGGTGGCGCCCGTCGAGGCGGTCGGTGCCGGCTCGTCGGCCGCACCGTCGTCCGCCCCGAGGTCGAACAGCGAGCTGCCACCCGAGCCGGACCCGCCGCCGGCGGAGGCGCCGGCCTCGGCCTCCTCCTGCACCGAGGACCCGGTCGAGGCGCTCTCGGCCTGGTCGCCGGAGGCCGCGTCGGGCGCCGGGGTGTCGAAGAGCGAGGAGCCGCCGGAGGCCTTGGCCAGCGGGCCGGCGTCCTCGGTCTCGGTCACCGTCTCGCTCGAGGCCTGGGTGGCGTCGCCGGGCTCCGGCTCGGCCTTGACCTCCTCGGAGGGCGCCGCCTTCGCCGACGGCGTGCCGCCGCCGGGCTTGATCTTCGTGGCGACCTCGCCCTTGACCGAGGCCAGCAGCATCTGCGCGACGTCGAGGACCTCGACCTCCTCGCGGGCCTCGCCCTTGGACTGCTCGGCGGTCAGGCCGTCGGAGAGCATCACGCGGCAGAAGGGGCAGCCGACCGCGATCTGGTCCGCGCCGGTGCCGACGGCCTCCTTGGTGCGGTTGACGTTGATCCGCTCGCCGGTGTTCTCCTCCATCCACATGCGGGCACCACCGGCGCCGCAGCAGAACGAGCGCTCGGAGTTGCGCTCCATCTCGACGTACTCCGCGCCCGGAAGCACCTGGAGGAGCTCGCGCGGGGGCGAGTAGACGCCGTTGTGGCGGCCGATGTAGCAGGGGTCGTGGTAGGTGATCGAGCGCTTGTGCGCGCCCTCGCCCGTCTTGACGGGGGTCAGCTTGCCCTCGCGGACGAGGCGGTTCAGCAGCTGGGTGTGGTGGACCACCTCCAGCTCGATGCCGAACTCCTTGTACTCGTTCTTGAGCGTGTTGAAGCAGTGGGCGCACGTGGTGACGGCCTTCTTGACCTTGTACTCCTGGAACGTCTCCACGTTCTGCTGGGCCAGGCCCTGGAAGACGAACTCGTTGCCGGCGCGGCGGGCCGGGTCGCCGGAGCAGGTCTCGCCGTTGCCGAGGACGCCGAAGCTCACGCCGGCCATGTCGAGCAGCTCGGCGACGGCCCGGGTGGTCTTCTTCTGGCGGTCCTCGTAGGCGCCGGCGCAGCCGACCCAGAACAGCCAGTCGACCTCCTCCAGCGACTCGATGTCCTCGCCGACGACCTTGACGTCGAAGTCGAGCCCCTTCGCCCAGTCCATGCGCGCGCTGGGCGACATGTTCCAGGGGTTGCCCTTGTTCTCCAGGCCCTTGAAGAGGCCGTTGAGCTCGGCGGGGAAGTTCGACTCGACGAGCACCTGGTAACGCCGCATGTCGATGATGTGGTCGACGTGCTCGATGTCGACCGGGCACTGCTGGACGCAGGCGCCGCAGGAGGTGCAGTTCCACAGCACCTCTGAGTCGATGACGGCCGCGCCACTGTCGGGCATGTAGAACCAGTCGTCGCCGGTGTCGCCGACCAGCGGCCGCTCGGCCTCGCGGGCGAGCGTCTCGTCCTTCTCCAGCAGCGCGGTGGCGGTCTCGCTGCCCTCGCCGCCGGCCTGGACGTACGGCGCCTTCTGGTAGGCGTGGTCGCGCAGCGCGGTGATCAGCAGCTTGGGCGACAGCGGCTTCTCGGTGTTCCAGGCGGGGCACTGGGACTGGCACCGGCCGCACTCGGTGCAGGTGGTGAAGTCGAGGATGCCCTTCCAGCTGAAGTCCTCGATCGTGCCGACGCCGAGCGTGGCGTCCTCGTCGAGGTCGTCGATGTCGTCGAGGCTGACCCGCTTGCCCTCGTTGGTCAGCGGCTTGACGGCACCGAGCGCGGTGGCTCCGGAGGCCTCGCGCTTGAAGAAGATGTTGAAGAAGACGGTGAACCGGTGCCAGGCGACACCCATGTCGATGTTGCGCGAGATCACGATCATCCAGGTGAAGGAGATCAGGATCTTGAGCATCGCCATCAGGTAGACGAGGTTCTCGATGGTGCCGACCGAGAGGCCCGAGAAGAGCTCGCCGAGCCACGCCGTCAAGGGGAAGTGGAAGGCGTTGGCGTGGTCGGAGCCCTCGGCCTCGAGCAGGGCGTACTCGAGCCCGCGGAGGATGACGATGCAGAGACCGACACCGAGGATGACGCTCTCGACGAAGTAGCCCTGCCACATCGTGGAGCCCCAGAACCGGCCCTTGACGCCGCGGGTGCGCTCCTTCGGGCGGGTGGCGCGGTAGATGATGAAGCCGACGATGGCGGCGATCATCACGACCGTGAAGAACTCGGTGACCCACTCGTAGAGGAAGAACTCGCCGATCAGCGGCAGCAGGAAGTGGGCGTCGAACAGCTGGCCGAACGCCGTGAGCAGCGTGAAGAACAGCAGCCCGAAGCCGACGAAGATGAACCAGTGGGCGGCGCCGACCAGCTTCCACTGCAGCATCCGGGTGTGGCCGAGCGTCTCGCGGACCAGCACCCACGTCCGCTTGCCGGGCTGGTCGGTGCGGTTCATCGCGGGCTGGCCCATCCGGATCACGCGGAGCATGTCCCGGATGGCTCGGACGAACAGCGTGATGCCCACCGCCGCGATGGCGAGGGACACGACGATGGCGAAGATCTGCAGCATGGAGTACGGCTCCTCGTCTGGTGCTCGCCCGTGACCGGGCGTCCAGCGAGCCTAGAGGGAACGCTGGGCGACGTCAGTCCCGAGCCGGGTGACGTATATCCTACCTGTCGGTAACTTGTCGGTCGGGGGCGCCTGGTCAGCCGACGATGGCCACGTTCTCCACCTCGATGGCGCGCGAGCGCTCCGCGTGGGCCGCCACCTCCTCGGCGAGCCGGTCGAGGGCGTCGCCCAGCCGGGTCACGCCGTCACCCAAGGCGCGCTCGAAGCGCCGCTGGGCCTGGCGCGAGGGCGTCTCCTCGGTCCAGCCCGCGGTCTGCGCGTCGACGGTGTCGAGCAGGTCGGTCAGAAACGTCCGGATGTCGTCGGTGGCGGTCCGCAGTGCCTGCTCGATCTCGGCCATCGACCCCTGCCGGAGCACGAGCCCGGGGTCGCTCATCGACCTGCTCCGCCCAGCCGGTCGCCCAGCCGCGCGTACGAGTCGACCTGCGCCACCTCGTTGTGGGAGTGCTCGGCATCGACGGTCGCGAGGGCCGCTGCGTACTGCTGCAGCGCCGGGCCGAGCTCGGCCGCGGCCTCGAACCACGCGGTGAGCGCCTCGCCGAACGCGGCGGCGGCGTTGCCGCGGAATCCCTGCCCGCCGCTCGCGACGCCGTCGCTGAGCCGCTGGAGGCAGGTGTTGAACGTCGTCACCGCCTCCTGGACGGTCAGGGCGGCGGTCGTCTGCTGACCGACCGAGAGCTCGATGTTCACACTGCCTCCGCGGTGGATAGTCCTCTGGCTGCGTCGTCGGGCCTAGTCTGCGGGCAAGGGGCCGGCGTGGACCAGGGCTGGCGCGGATGACGAGAGGAACCCGGGGTGCCGTCCTACGACTTCGAGGTGGATCTCCAGTCCTTGGTGGCGGCGGCCCAGGGCTTGGCCGACGCCGTGCGGACCTTCAAGGACGCCGACGTCGAGGACCTCGTGCCCAGCGAGGGCGACCTCGGCAGCGAGGTGGTGTGGAGCGCCGTCGAGGAGTTCCGCAACCGCTGGGAGGAGGGCATGAACAACCTCTGCCACGACGTCGAGGAGATGAGCGGCCGGCTCGGGCGGATCGCCATGAACTACGCCGAGAACGACACGGCGGGCCGGGACGCCATGGCCCGGGCCCGTGCCGACGTCGCGGCCACCGCCGTGCTCGGGGGCTGACGGTGCCCGACTTCACGGTCCGGGGTGACCCCGCGGCGATCCGCGAGAGGGCGAGCACCACGGCGGACAAGGGCCGGCTCTTCTTCGACACTGGCGAGGCCCTGGCACGCATCGACACCCAGGGCTGGACCGGCCGCGCGGCCGACCACTTCCGCGAGGCGCACGACCTGGAGCCCCAGCGCTGGCTCGACGCGGGCAACGGCTTCGTCAGGGCGGGCAACGCGCTCACCGTGTACGCCGGTGAGCTGGAGCACGCCCAGGCCGTGGCCCGCTGGGCCGAGGGAGAGCACGCCCGCGGTGAGGAGGTCACCGCTGCCGCCCGCGCGGTGTACGACGCCGACGTGAGTCGCGCTCGCGACCAGGCCGCCGCCTCCCTGGCCCACGGGATCGCCGTGGACCTCCGGATCTCGCCCTTCGTCGATCCGGGTGAGGAGATCCGCCGCCACGCGCTCGCGGAGCTCGCGTCGGCGAGGTCGCGGCTCGAGGCCGCGGCCGCCACCTGTGCCGGCGAGGTGCGCGCCGGGTGCGCCGCGGCCCCTGAGGAGCCGGGCTGGCTGGAGTCGGGCCTCCGCTTCGTCGGCGGCGTGCTCGAGGGCGCCGGGGAGGCGGTCTGGGACCTGCTCACGATCTCGCCGTTCGGAGTGGTGAGCATGGTCCAGGACGCCACGAAGCTCGCGACCGGCGACCTGACGCCGGAGGAGCTGATGGCGAAGTACCGCCTCACGCTCGAGACGGCGCAGGGCATGCTGGACGCGCTCCGCGAGGACCCCGTCGAGTTCGGCAAGCAGCTCGGCAAGGGGCTGCTCGACTGGGACACCTGGGCCGACGACCCCGCCCGGGCCATCGGCCACCTCGTGCCCGACGCGATCGCGGCGGCCGCCACCGCGGGCGCCGGTGCCGTCGCGACCCGCGGCGCGAACGCCGCCGCCGACGGCCTGGACGCGCTGTCCGACCTCGGCCGGGTGGACCGGCTCGACGACCTCGGCGACCTCGGCCGGCTCGACGACCTCGACGACCTCGGCGACCTGGGCCGCCTCGGCCGTGCCGATGACGTGCTCAGCCGGTACGACGACCTGCCGCCGCCTCCCCAGGGCACCTTCCGCGGACTGGACGACCCGGCGCTGGACCCGTGGCTCGACGAGGTGGTGGGCCGCCATCCCGAGCTGTCCCGGGACGGGGTCCGCGGGATCTGGGACTACACGACCGATGACGGCTACCGACAGATGAACGGCGAGCTCCGGCAGCCCGGCTCCGTCACCGACCCGCCGGCCGTGCGCGACCGGATCGACGCCGCCGAGCGCGGCCTGGCCCAGCTGCCGCCGTACGACGGGACCACCTTCGGCGGCAGCAACCTGCCCGACCACGTCGTCGACCAGGTCGAGCGCACCGGGACCTACCGGGACCCGGGCTTCAGCAGCAGCACGCTCGACCCCCGCGTCGCCGAGCAGTTCTACGACCCGCACGGCCCGAACCCCACCCGGTTCGTCATCGAGGGCAGCACCGGGGTCGACGTGCGCCCGTTCTCGGCCGCGCAGGGCGAGGCTGAGATCCTGTTCCGGGGCGGTGTCGAGTTCGAGGTCGTCCGCAACGAGGTGGGGCCGGACGGCGTCCGCGTGCTCGAGCTGAGGGAGCGGCCGTGAGGGAGGATCCCCGGGACATGGGTGCTGAGGAGTACCTCGCCGACGTCGACCGGCGCTGGGAGGCGGCGAAGCAGCGCTTCGAGGGTGCGCCGTTGCCGCGGGTGAGCCGGGTGAAGCGCGAGGACCACCCTCACCTCGAGCGGGTCGGCTGGGCCTTCCAGGTGCGCGACGGTGCGCCGGTCTGGGTGCTCCCCGACGGCGAGCGCGGCGAGGTCCACGGGCGGGTCCGCGGCCTCCGCCCGGTCGAGGACGACGGGCCGCCCGCACTCCTGGTCGAGCTGCCCACCGGAGCCTGGGCGCTACGACGCGCCGGCCGGGACGGCACGTGGGACGTCCGCGGCGGCGAGGACAGCGTGCTCGTCGCCGACCGGGAGATCGCGGTCGTCGCCTGGCCGGTGCCGTCCGTCCCCGGCGACCCCGCCAGCCGCGTGCCCGGGCCGGGACGCGCCCCCCGCGCCTGGCGGGCGAGCACCGCCCCCGACCGGCGGGAGTGGGACCGGTGACCCAGGACGAGCGGCTCACGACGTTCCTGCAGGGCCTCGCGGAGCTCCCTGCCTACGACGGCCTCTGCTTCCGCGGACGGCCGGTCGGCAGCGGCTTCGGCCGCACCGGCCAGGTCGTCGTCACCACGGGGATCACGGCGACCTCCCGCGACCCCAGGATCGCGACGGAGAACTTCACGTCCGCGGGGCTCTACGCCGTCAAGAGCGCCACCGGCCGCGCCATCGAGCAGCTGTCGTCCTCGCCGCAGCAGCGCGAGGTCGTGCTGGCCCCCGGGTCGGTCCTGCTGGTGGTCGACTCCGCGCGGATCGGTGACCTGCCGCTGACGATCGTCGAGGAGCTCGACGTACACGTGCCGCCGGGCTCCGCCGGGACGGTGGACCGTGACGAGCTGCGGCACGCCGTCGCCCGGCAGGTCGTGGCGGCGCAGCGGCGATCGGACGTGCCGGTGGACGCTCCCGGCAAGTTCGTCGGCGACATCTCCTGAGCCCCGCCGTCAGCCGAGGCGGCGGACGGCGCTCACCCGGCCGGCGCGGGTGAGGTCCACCCGCATCATCACCTTCGCGTCGCCGGCCGTCCGGGCGCAGAACCGGTACGTGGTGCCCAGCCGCTGGTAGGGCTGGCCGACCTTCCGCAGGACGGCGCGGCTGGACATCCCCGGCCGCAGCAGGCGCTGCACGGTCGCGACCGGCTTGCGCAGCCGGGGGTTGCGGCAGGAATCCGGCCGCACGCCGTACGCGCGCTCCCAGGTCTGCAGGTAGGCCTCGGCCCCCCGGGCCATGTCGTCGGTGATGTCGCGGCCGTCGCGGCCGGCGACCATCCGGAGGTCCTCGACCCAGTCGGGGTAGAGGCCGTACTGCGCCACGCCGTCGACGTTGATGTCGTAGACGCGCTCGCCGGCGCGCTGCTTGCGCACCGTCACGCCGCCGAGCCCGCGGAACGGGTAGCGCACGGGGTTCGCGACGTCCGCGCCACGCGGGTTGCCCTGCGCGCCGAGCCCGTTGATGTCCGCGCCGAAGCCGATGCCCCAGTAGTACCGGCGGTCGGCCCAGCCGACGTGGCGGCGCCACTTCTCCACGAAGCCGGTGGAGTCGCCGGCGTACGGCGTGACGAAGCCTCCGGCGCGGTAGATCCGCGGGTAGGTGTCCGGGGTGGACCAGGAGTGGCTGGAGATCACGCCGGGGTAGCGCATCCGCTCGATCTGGTCCATCGCCTGGCGTCGCGCCTTGACGCTCATGTGGTCGGGGTCGAAGAGGATGTGCCGCTTCGCCAGCTCGCGGATCGTGTGCTCGCCCAGCGTGGTCAGCCCGCGGTGGTTGCAGTGGTCCGGCGTCGGGTAGAGCGGGAGCAGCGCAGACGGCAGGCCCAGGGAGGCGATCGCGCCGAAGAGCGCGTCCTGCTGCCCGGCGCTGATGTCCGGGACGGCCACCTGGTTGTGGTCGTGCGACTCCCCGTCGGCGGGCTCGCAGTGCCGCATGTCCCAGAACGTGCCGGTCTCGAGGAAGTTCGCGGTGTTGACGACCGGCCCGATCGCGCCGGCGTCGCCGGCGACCCCGGAGAGCGCGTTGTCGAACTTGTTGACCAGCTCCATCTGGCGCACGCCCATGTCGTGCACCTCCTGGACCTGGCGGGAGATCTCGGCGGCGTCGCAGGCCGGCACGTCGAGCTTCATGGTGCAGCCGAACGGCACCGAGGTCTCGATGCCCATGACCACCGCCATCTTGCCGGCGTTGACCACCTGCCGCGCCTGCCACGGGTTCTCCACGATCCGGTAGAAGCCCTTGCCCGGGCCGCCGAACTGGGCGTCGATGTAATCCTGGAAGGCGTACATCTGCCGGGCCTGCAGCCGCACCGAGTCCATGTCGTCGCAGGAGTTCCGCTTGAACGGGTAGAGCCGGCAGAGCTGGTTGTTCTCGACGAGCAGGTTGACGAAGAGCCGCTGGCCGCCGCGCCAGGCCCGCTCCATCCAGCGGTAGTAGGTGCCCTCGTGGGTCAGCGACTCCGGCGCCGGCCAGTCCCGGAACGTCGGCCAGCCGACCGGGTCGTGGTGCGGCTGTCCGGAGAGCACCGACTCCAGCACGCCGCCGTAGCCGCCGGTGCGGGTGTGGTCCTCGCAGTCGACGAGCGCGTACGGCGCGCCGTACTCGTGCCACGGGCGGCCGCAGTGCGCCTGGCCGCCCAGGAACTCGAAGGCCATGCCGTGGGTGTGCGTGTCGACGTACCCGCGCACCTCCTGGTACGGCGTCACGCCGGCGTGCGGGCGGCCCACCACGTCGACCTGCGACTCCGGGTACGGCGTGCAGCCGGTCGTCCGGACCAGCGCGAACGAGCTCGCGCTGCCGATCCGCAGACGGCCGCCGTCGTTGCGGAAGGTGAAGCGCCGACCGTTCTTGGTGGCGGTCCACACGGTGGCGGACGACGGCTTCGCGGCGCGGGTGCCCCCGGCCGCCAGCAGGTCGCCTCCCCGGGTGTGCAGGAGGTACCGGCCGAGGGCCGTCGGCTTGAAGAAGACCGGCTGGCCGGCGAGCCGGTAGCAGCCGTTGGCCATGGCGTAGCGGTCCTGCGGCCGCTTCCGCCGGGGCTGCATCACGGCGGTCCGGGTCAGGCGCGGGTCGGGGAGGGCCCGCTCGGACTCGACGTACGCCGCCGCGCGGCGGGCCTCGGCAGCCGTGGTCGGCACCTGCGCGTCGGCGCCCGGTCCGACGGAGCGAGAGAGGGCGTTCTTGGCCTGGTCGCGGGCGACCTTGGCGGCGGAGGCCTCGGAGAGCTGCTGCTCCAGGGAGCCGTCCCGGGTGCCGACGGCTCCCGGCAGCACGAACGCCGCGACGAGGGCGCCGGTCGCAGCGGCGACGGCGAGCACCAGCCGCCCGGGGACCCGGCGGAGGAGCGTCCCCTGCCCTTCACCGGTCGTCGGTGGGTCCTCGTCGCGTGCGCGCATGCTGTCTCCCTGCTGGCTGCCGGACGGAACCTGACACCCTGTCGGGATCCGTTGGGAGGGTCAACGGACCACCGACGACGGGGCTACGGGCGGGCCCCGTCCGTCGGCCTCCCGTGGGCCGACTCAGCCCGGCGACCGCGGCCAGGATGAGCGCGGTCCCGGCGAGCCCGCCGGGCCCGAGGCGCTCCCCGAGCAGGACGGCGGCGGCCACCGCCGCGGTCACCGGCTCCAGCAGGGTGGCCACCACGGCGGCGGCGGGATCGGTCGTGCGGAGCCCGGCGTAGAGCAGGCCGTAGGCGAGCGCCATGGTGAGCACGCCGAGGTAGGCGAGCGTCAGCAGCGCCACCGGATCGGTCGTGGTGACCGGGCCGGTCACGAACGCGGTGGGAAGCAGCGCCACCGCGCCGACCGTGGTCGTCGCCGTGGTCAACGGCAGGGGCCCCGAGGCCCGGGCCAGCGGCTCGCCGAGCGCGGTGGCCAGCGCGTAGGTCAGCCCCGACGCGACGGCCAGCGCCACGCCGAGCACCGGCTCCGGGCCGGTGGAGCCGTGCCCCGAGGTGACGCTGACCAGCACCAGGCCGGTGAGCGCCGCCGCCAGGACCGCGAGGCGGTCGGGGGCAGGGGCGCGCCGGCTCCGCAGGCTGTCGACGGCCGTGAGCGCCACCGGTGCGAGCCCGAGGCTCACGACCGTCGCGACGGTGACGCCGACGGTCACCACGGCGCCGAAGTACAACGCCTGGTACGTCGCGGTCGAGACGCCGACCGCGACCAGCCGCCCCGGTCGCTCCCGCACCAGTCGGCGCAGCGCCCCCGCGCGCCGGAGCAGGAGCACCGCTCCGACCAGCACGAGGGCGGCGATGCCCATCCGCCAGGCGCTGATGGTCAGGACCGACATCGCGACGTGCTCGCGGACCACCTGCACGCCGAGGCCGCCGGTGCCCCACAGGACGCCGGCCAGCGCGACCTGGAGCAGGCCGGTGCGGGCGCGGGCGGTCATGGCGTGCCGCCGAGCCGACGGGTCAGGAGGGCAGCGGTGCGCCGTACCTCGGCGGTGAGGGTGGCGCGGTCGAGCGTGGCCTCGGCTCCGGACGTCCCAGGGTGCTCGGGGTGCTCGGGGTGCTCGGGGTGCTCGGGGTGCTCGGGGTGCTCGGGGTGCTCGGGGAAGGTGACCGCGACCCCGGCCATCGGGTGGCCGTTGTGGTCGACCACGGCGGCTGCCACGCTCGCCAGGCCGGGCGTCACCTCACCCTCCTCGGTGGCCCAGCCCCGCTGCCGGGTCTCGGTGAGGAGCGCCCGCAGGGCGCTCAGGCTTCGAGGGCCCTTGCCGTGCCGGTCGACGAAGGCCTCGGCCGACGGGTAGAGGGCGCGGACCTGCGCGGTGGGCAGCCGGGCGAGGAGCGCCCGGCCGCTCGCGGTCAGGTGGGCCGGGAGCCGGACGCCGACGTCGGTGACCAGCGGCGGGCGGCCCGGTGCGCGCTCCTCGAGGACGTAAAGGACGTCGCGCCCGTGCAGCACCGCCAGGTGCGCGCTGTGCCCGACCCGGTCGACGAGGGCGGCCAACGGTCGGCGGGCGATCCGCTGCAGCGGCTCCTGGCGGGAGTAGCCGCTGCCGACCTCGAAGGCGGCCACGCCGAGGCCGTAGCGGTGCTCCTCGGCGAGGTGGACCACGAAGCCCTCGGCGATCATCGCGTTGAGCAGGTGGTACGCCGTGCTCCGCGGCAGCTCGCAGGCGCGCAGGATCCGGTCGAGGGGGACCGGGTCCGGCTGGCTGGCCAGGAAGCGCAGCACCCGCAGCGCGCGGGTCGCGGCCGGCACCTGACTCATGGCTGCAGGGTAGAGCCGGCAGCCGTTCCCGGCTGCGCCCGGTCAGGTGTCGCGGCGGTGGCTCCCCGGCGGCCGCACCGACTGCTCCGAGGCGTCACTGGTGGGGCGGTGCGGTGTGGTCTCCGGTTCGGCGACCGGCGGCGTGCCGGCGGGGCCGGTGTCGCGCACGTGCGCACCGGGCCGGTAGTCGTCGGCCTCGTGGTCGACGTCCGGGTCGAGCCGGTCGGCCTTGCGCAGGGCGTCCTCGCGGCGCGCCTCCTGCTGGGCGAGGCCCTGCTCCGCCCGGAGCCGCTCCGCCTCGGCGCGCTCGGCCTCGGCGCGTGCCAGCTCGGCCCGGGCCTCCGCCTCACGTGCCTCCCGCTGCGCCTGGGTCAGGCCGCCGGCGTGCTCGGTCTCCGCCTCGCGGCGCAGCTCGTCGGCCCGCCGCCGCTGCTCCTCCTGCCGCTGCTTCTTCCGCTTGCCGAGCACCACGACGGCGACGGCGATTCCGGCGACGAGCAGCAGCCCGACGACGGCGAGGACGATCCACAACAGTTCGGACATGGCGGTCCGGTACCCACCCGGGGGTCCCGTCACGTCTGCGCGGGTTCGGCGGGGCGACTCAGGTCAGGGCGCGCTCCTCGCGCACCGGCACGAAGGGCGCCGCGACCAGCGGGAAGAGGGCGGCGAGGCCGAACGCCGCGGCGTACCCCCAGTGGGTGACCGCCAGGCCGGCGACCGGCGGGACCGCGGAGGCGGCGACGTACTGCGCGGTGTTCTGGACCCCCAGTGCCCGGCCGCTCCACGACGGGCCAGCCCGCTCGGCGACCGCCGTGAACGCCAGCCCGTTGTCGGCGACCGTCACGACCGTCGCGACGACCACGAGCGGCACCGCCACGGCGGCGTCCAGCCCCGCGGCGACGGCCAGCAGCGCCATCGAGGCGCCGGCGCCGACCGCGACCCAGCGCAGCGGCCGCATCCGCGCGCCGACCACGTCCGAGAGCCAGCCGGCCGCGATCCGACCGAGCGCGCCGAGGACCTGTGCTGCGAGGACCACCGCGCCCGCCGCGCCGGCGGACCAGCCGCGATCGGCGATCAGCCACAGCAGCGCGAAGGTCCACACCAGGAACTGCGGCACCACCAGCAGGACCGAGACGCCGTGGATGCGGGCGAGGTAGAGGTCGGCGCGGTAGGGGTTCGGCGCAGGAGTGGTACGCCGGTCGGGGCGCGGCGGGTCGACCACGACCGCGGCGACGACGACCGCCGCGAGCGCCGCCGCGGCCGTGGGCACCCACAGCGCCGTCGAGACGCCGTGGCGCTCGGCCACCACGGCGATCGAGATCGCGGCCACGCCCACGCCGACGGGTTGGGCCATCTGGCGCACGCCCATCGCCAGCCCCCGCCGCTCCGGTGGGAACCAGCCGACGACCACCCGGCCGCTCGCGGAGGCGGTGCTGGCGGCGGCGGCACCTGCGAGGAGCAGCGCCATGGCCAGGAGCGCCACGCCGTCCACCGCCGACGCCAGCGCGCCGGTCGCCACGGTGGCCGTGAGGCCGGTGAGCAGGACGAAGCGCTCACCGCAGCGGTCGACCACCGACCCCCAGAGCACCAGCGTCAGCACCACGCCGACGAGCGGCGCAGCCGCGACGAGGCCGGCCTCGGCAAGGGTCAGGCCGCCCTGCTCGTCCAAGGCGTGCATCAGGAACCCCGGGCCGTGGATCATCACCGCGGCCGCCGCCTGAGCCAGGGTGCTGGCGGCGAGCATCGCCCAGCGTCGGCGCGTGCTGACCTCGGCGGGTGCTGCGGACGTGGTGGACACCTGCGCAGTCAAGTGCCTGCGCGGACGCGCGACGCCCGGATCTCGCGGTGCGGCCCTGTGAGATGGGCGGCACCGGAGACCCGGGCGTCAGCGGTGTGCCAGCGGTGTGTCAGCGGCGTGTCAGCGCGTGGTCACCCGCGGGTGGCCCCCGTCGGCTTGATCTGCAGCCGGGCGTTGCCGAGGTTCACCTCGGCGCCGTCGCCGTCGAGCAGGGTGATCCGCAGCGCGGTCACCTGGATGCCGTTCTTGATCCGGTCCGCGACGTTGAACTCGATCTTGACCAGGCCGACGCCCGGGATCTCGATCGGCTGCCCGGGGTCGGGGAGCGCCTGCGCCTCGCCGTCCATGACGAGCTCGCCGAGCGTGGTGCCCTGGGTGTTGCGGACCAGCTTCCCGCCGCGGAAGCGGGTGACGTTGACCCGGCCCTTGATGGCGTTGATGGTGAGCGGGCCGAGCGTGACGCGGGCGATCCGCGACTGCAGGTAGCCGGTGGCCCGCTCCCGCTTGCCCTTGCCGACCGTCTTGCCCATGACGTCGTTGCGCGCCGCGCTGACGACGAGCTGGTCGGCGAGGTCGACCCCGGCGAGGGTCTTGGTGCGGACGTCGCCGAAGGTGCCCTGGCACGGCATGTACGACAGCGGCTGCGGGCCGCTGCGGACGTTGTCGGCCAGCGCGTTGACCTGCGTGCCGAAGGCGCGGCCGCGGAAGTGGCCGACCTTGAGACCCTTGTGGATGTGGGCCGCGGAGTGCGCGACCCGCACGACGGTGCCGCTCGGCTCGAGGACGATCTTCAGCCCGTTGGCGAACGCCGAGGCGCCGTTGCGGCCGACCTTGCCCGAGTCGTGGCCGAGGGTGATGGTGGCCAGCCCCGGGATCGGGATGACCTGCTGGTCGACCGGGATCGGCACCGACTGGCCGGCGACCTCGAGGCCCAGCAGGTTGGTCCGGACCTCCCGGTGGAAGCCCTCGGCGTCGTGCCAGACCCGGGCCTTCGAGCTGACCCCGCGCAGGACGAGCGGGCCGAGCTTCACCCGGGCGACGTCGTGCTGGGAGACGACGGTGGTCTTGCCCTTGGTGCGGTTGGTGAAGGTGCGGTTGCGGGTGCGGACGCCCTCGACGGTGCCGAGCCCGGGGAGGTCGACCGCGGCGACGTCGTTCCCGCGGGCGAGCGGCGCCTTGTTGGTGCAGGAGATGCTCTGGAACGCCGTGGTGTCGGAGCCGACGGGCACCTGGCCGCCCTCCACACGGGTGCCGTAGCCGGCGGCCTTGAGGGCGAAGGGCGTCTTCACGACGCGGGCCGCGCGGGTGGCGGCGGTCGAGGTCGAGGTGGGGCCGGCCGCGGCGGCCGAGGTCGTCGGCGGCACGGCGGCGTGGGCGGGGGGGACGGCGAGGACCGCGGTGGCGGCGGCCGTGGCGACCGCGGTCGCCACCGGGAAGAACGGGCGCATGCTAGCTCCTGGACTGGGGGACGCCCCGATGCGTCCCGATGTGTGGATGGGCGCCCAGGGTCCTGCCCTGCTCCGCCGTCCCGCAAACGACGG
>NZ_JBNCOG010000039.1:0-37025 GCF_051280745.1 Nocardioides ureilyticus
GACCGCGTGCGGGACCATCACGATGAGGAAGGCGGCCGAGTAGACCGAGTAGCCGGTGCTGTCGGCGTCGCCGTCGATCGTGCCGGTCGAGGCCAGGCGGACGACGACCGTGTACGCGAGCTGGTTGACCACGACGAAGAGGACCGTCCACACGCCCAGCCGCAGGGTCCGGCCCAGCCCGGTGTTCCGGAAGTCGAAGCGGGGGCGGTAGCTGAAGCCTGCCGCCCGGAGGAAGGGCACCAGGACGAGGAGCTGCACGGCGATGCCGAGCGTCGAGCCGAGGCCGAGCACCAGCTCCTGCTCGGCCGTGAAACCGGCGGTCCGCTCGTCGTCGCGGGCGGCTCCGAAGAGCACGAGGTACAGGACGAGCACGGCCACCGAGATGACGTTGTTCGCGATCGGCGCCCACATCATCGGCCCGAACCGGCCGCGTGCGTTGAGCACCTGGCCGACGAGGACGAACATGCCGTAGAAGAACACCTGCGGCAGGCACAGGCGGGCGAAGTCGACGATCGACTCCCAGGCGTCGGGCGGCATGTCGTCGTCGACGTAGAGGGACATCAGCCACGGCGCCCCGATGACCAGCAGCACCGTGACGACGCCGAGGAAGATCGCCGCCAGGGTGACGACCCGGTTGGTGTAGGCCTCGCCGCGGTCGGCGTCGGCCTCCATCGCCCGCACCAGCTGCGGCACCAGGACGGCGTTGAAGACACCGCCGGCCAGCAGGATGTAGAGCATGTTCGGCACGGTGTTGGCGATGTTGAACACATCGGCGTGCAGCAGGTTGCCCAGGGCGGCGGCCAGCAAGATCGTGCGGACGTAGCCGCTGAGCCGGGAGACGACCGTGCCGGCCGCCATCACCGCGCTGTTGGCGAGGACGCTGCGCTGCTCCTCCGTGGCCTCGGCGCGGCTCATCGGGCCTCCTCCTCCCGGCGGGTGGCGCGCACCCGCCGGATCACCCGCAGGGCGACCGCGCCCAGCAGCAGCAGCGCGCCCGCGCCGATGATCACCCAGATCACGGCGCTCGCCTGGATCGACCGGATCGGGACCTGGGTGGTCGAGCCGAGGGGGACGTGCTGGTCCTCGGGGTCCTCGGTGTGGTCGGTGAGGACCAGGGTGACGTTGTGGACGCCGGGTGCCCGGGTGGTGGCGTCGAGGAGCACCGAGGCCTCGCCGTTCGCGGGGACCTCCACGGTCTCGGGGCCCTGGATGGAGATCGCCTCGGGGTCGTCGGTGAGTGCCTGGATGCTCACCTCGACCGGCTGGTCGAGGCCGTTGGCGATGGTGGCGCCGAAGCGGCCGTTGGCACTGGAGAGCGCCACGCCGGGCGGTCCCTTGATCGTGATGCTCCCGAGCCGGCCGTCGATCCAGCGCGCCGACGCCTCGGCGGCGAGGCGGGCGCGGACCGGCTGGCTGCGGGCGGAGTACGACAGGGTGGCGAGCGCCTCGTCGGCGACCTCGGTGGCGACCGTGCCGTTGTCGCGGAGCACGTGCTGCAGCACGCTGCCGGCGTCGATGAGCTCGCTCGCCGCGTCGACCGCCTCCGCGTCGAGCCGGCGGCGCTCCTGCCAGCGCGGCACGTCGAGCTCGTCCAGGCGCACCCGCGTGCCCCGGCGGTCGGCGGCTTCCGCCACGGTCACGAGGTCCACCCACTCCTGGTCCAGCGCGTCGTAGAAGTCGCTCACCGACGAGGGGGCCCAGCCGGCGGGGAGCTGGACCACCAGGGGCAGCCGGCCCGGGCTGAGCAGCCGGGCAGCCGCCTCGGCGAGGATCCGCTGCCGCAGCGCCACCACGGCGAGCGGGTCGTCCGGCCCCGGACCACCCGAGGCGGCGCCCGACGAGGTGACGACCAGCGGCCCCTCGTCCGTGACGGCGACAGCCGGAGCGTCCTCGGCGAACATCCGGTCGGTGACCAGGACGGTCGTCCCCGGCTCGCGCAGGGGGAGGGCACCGGGGTCGAGGAAGCCGGTCGGGCTCCCGATGGCCGGGCTGGTCGGCACCTCCCAGGCCGAGGTCGCCTCGTCGGCACGGGTGCGAGCCCGCTCGAGCAGCTCGGGGGCCTCCGCTGCCCCAGCGGCCACGTCGACGTCGCCGTACGGCAGCACGAGGACCTGGTCGCCCTCGACCGCCTCGCTCACCCGGCTGAGCCAGGCTCGCGCGGCCTCCGCCACCTCCTGCTCCTGGGCGGACGGCTCGTGGCGGGGAGCGCCGGCGTCGGGCGAGGGCTCTCCCGACGGCTCCTCCTCGGCCTCTCCCTGGCCCTCTCCCCCCGGGGCGCTGCCGCTGGGCTCGATGGGGCCCGGCTCGACGGTCGGGTCGAGCGAGCGGGGCGGGTTGCCGTCGGCGAGCCGCTGGACGGCCTCGACGAGTGCGGGGTCGACGAGCCAGGTGAGGTCCCGGTCACCGGCGGCGGCGCCGAGGTCGACCAGGGAGTGCAGCATCCCGTCCGGCTCCAGGGTGCGCTGCCAGCCGGCGACGTCGGCCAACGAGCCGTCCGGCTCCCGGGTGAGCGCGCGGCGGAGGGGGATGACGAGCGCGACCTCGACCTCCCGCCCGTCAGTGCGCGGGACGACGGGCAGGAAGGTCCGGGCGCGCCCGTCGGCGCTGACATCCCTGCCGTCCGGACCCTGCCCGAGCGCGTGCACGCCGAACCAGTAGACGCCGGCCTCGGACGGCAGGAAGCGGCGCGGCACGCGCAGGGTGAACCGCGCGGTCTCGCCGGGCTCGAGCACCTCGACGGTGTCGTCCACCTCGACGATGCGGGCGCCGACGTCCGCCTCGGCCGGCACCTCCGCGGCCTCGGCGAGCTCGGCCGTCGAGGTGATCGGGACGTCGGACACGAACGGGTAGAGGTTGACCGTCGTCCACGGCAGCTCGTCGCGGTTGGTCACCGACCCGGTCAGGGTGATCGGCCCTGTGCCCGGGAGGGCGGCCGGCGACAGGGAGTCGATGGTCACGGTCAGCGGCGAGTCCTCGTCGGGGGGCGCCGCCGCGGCCGACGTACCGGGGCCGGCCAGGACGGCAGGCAGCACGGTGACCAGCACGGTGACCAGCGCGGTGAGCAGTGCGGCGACCACCGCGAGCAGCACCAGGGACGCCGCCGGGAGCCGCCCGGTCGCGTGCGGCGCCATGAGGGCAGGCCGCAGCGACCGGGGGCGAAGCATGCGGGCGAGCCTATCGGCCGCGGCACGCCTAGAATGGTCGCCCGTGCCCGACGCCCCGCTTCCTCACCTGCAGCTCGCCGACGTCCAGCGCTCGGTGGCCGAGGAGCTGGACCGCGTCGCCCCCGTCATCGACGAGCTCGGCCGCCGGTTCGCCGACGCCGGCCACGAGCTGGCCCTGGTCGGGGGCCCGGTGCGCGACGCGATGCTCGGCCGGCACCACAACGACCTCGACTTCACCACCTCGGCGCGGCCCGAGGAGACCGAGCGGCTGCTCAAGGCCTGGGCCGGCTCCACCTGGGACATGGGCCGGGCGTTCGGCACCATCGGGTGCCGCCGGGGGGAGTGGCAGGTCGAGGTCACGACGTACCGCTCCGAGCACTACGACCCCGACTCGCGCAAGCCGTCGGTCGACTTCGGCGACACCCTCGAGGGTGACCTCGGGCGGCGGGACTTCACCGTGAACGCGATGGCGGTCCGGCTGCCCGGCCGCGAGGTCGAGGACCCGTACGGCGGCGTGGTCGACCTCGCGCACCGGGTGCTGCGCACGCCCGGCCGCCCGGAGGACTCCTTCTCCGACGACCCGCTGCGGATGATGCGAGCCGCGCGGTTCGCCGCGCAGCTGGGGTTCACCGTCGACGAGGGCGTGCGTCGCGCGATGACCGAGATGGCCGGGCGGATCTCGATCATCTCGGCCGAGCGGGTCCGCGACGAGCTGGTGAAGCTGGTGTGCGCGCCCTACCCCCGGCTCGGCCTGACCCTGCTGGTCGAGACCGGGCTGGCGGAGCTGGTGCTGCCCGAGCTGCCGGCCCTGAAGCTGGAGCGCGACGAGCACCACCGGCACAAGGACGTCTACGAGCACACGCTGACGGTCCTGGAGCAGGCGATCGACCTCGAGCACCGGCTCGGCGGCGCCCCCGACTTCGTGTCGCGCTTCGCCGCACTGATGCACGACGTCGGGAAGCCGCGGACCCGCCGGTTCCTCGACGACGGGTCGGTCACCTTCCACCACCACGACGTCGTGGGCGCCAAGATCACGCGGAAGCGGATGAAGGCGCTGCGCTTCTCCAACGACGAGACCGACGCGGTCTGCCGGCTGGTGGAGCTGCACCTGCGCTTCCACGGCTACGGGTCGGGGGAGTGGACCGACTCGGCGGTACGGCGCTACGTCCGCGACGCCGGCGACCAGCTCGAGCGGCTCCACGTGCTGACCCGGGCCGACTGCACCACGCGCAACCAGCGCAAGGCGAGCCGGCTGGCGCGGACCTACGACGAGCTCGAGGAGCGGATCGACCGGCTCTCCGAGGAGGAGGAGCTCGCCGCGATCCGCCCGGACCTCGACGGCAACGCGATCATGGAGATCCTCGGCATCGGGCCGGGCCGCGAGGTCGGCCAGGCCTACCAGCACCTGCTCGAGCTCCGGATGGACCGGGGACCGATGTCGCCGGAGGACGCCCGCGAGGCCCTGCTCGCCTGGTGGCACGAGCGCTGAACCGGCGGACGCGGGCTGACGCCGCGGCGTACTGCCAGTATGTTCCCAGCATGACTACCACGGACCTGACCCTCGAGGAGACCGTCGAGATCGCCGCCCCGCCGGCGACGGTGTGGTCGCTGGTCGCCGACCCGGCCCGGACCCGCGAGTGGAGCCCGCAGGTCTTCCGCACCGTGGTGCGCGGGCGACCGGTGCAGGAGGGCACCCGGTTCTTCAACCTGAACCGTCGCGGCCCGCTGTTCTGGCCGACCAGCGCGAAGGTCGTCACCTTCGACCCGCACGTGCGCTTCGCCTTCCGGGTGAGCGAGAACTGGACCGTGTGGTCCTTCACCCTCGAGCCGACCGCCACGGGCACCCGGCTGACCAACCGGCGTGAGGCGCCGCGCGGCATCTCACCGGTCTCCCTCGGACTGACCAAGGTCGCCCTCGGCGGGACCGAGGGGTTCAGCGCCGAGCTGCGCGAGGGCATGCGAGAGACGCTCGACCGGGTCAAGGCGGAGGCCGAGCGCCGGCCCTGAGCCGTGCCGGGCGCGTCGTTCGTGTGATGGGCCGGCGGTCCGGGTGGGCGTCAACCACCCACCACGCGGAAGGGCGCCACCACAACCGTTCCGTTGAACGATCGCGGTGGCGCCCCCGGGACCCCCAGCCAGCCCCCAGGCCTGGCTGTCAGTAGCCCCAGTCGAACCGCCCGCAGCCCCGCCCGAGGCGGAACCGCACCGCCCCGGTCAGGTCGCCGTCGGCCCTCTCCGGGCCCACGCCCTCGCCGCGCATGGAGAGGACGCGGAAGGCGAGGCACCCGAAGCGGAACCGCCACGGGTTGGCCACGTCGGGGTACCGCGGGTCGGTCGACGTCTCGGCCGGGTTGGCGTAGTTGTCGGTGTGCCCCCGGCCGAAGTCGGAGTACGACGAGCGGCCCTGGCGGTCGGTGAAGGCGGCGTCGGCGAGGTCCGGCGTGGTGCTGCCCGGCTCGGGCACCGCGTCGATCGGGGTCTGCGCCGGCGGGTCGTCGGTGCCGGCGTTGCCGTAGCCGTGCGCCTCGTCGGTGTAGGCCATGAAGAGACCCGGCTGGAACTGGATCGGGTCGCGGTCGATCTGGCCCCGCCCGGCGAGGTCGAACCCGGAGCGGTCCCGCATCTCGAGGTAGTAGGCGTGGTCGAAGTCGGCCTCCGCGCCGGCCTCGACGTACTGCCAGCCCTTGGTGCACGCCCCGCCCGGGCCGTCGGCCTTGCACCCGCCGTTGAAGACGTGCGGGTCGTGCGGGTCACCGGAGCTCTCGAAGTCGGAGCGGTAGAGCACCTTCGTGCCGCCGCCCGGCGTGGTCGCGGTGATCTTGACGTCGTCGATGAACCAGCCGGGCCGGGCCAGGCCCGGATCGGTGGCGTAGCTGAACCGCAGGACCGGCACGTCGGCGCCGGCCAGCTCGGAGACGTCGAAGGTGTCGGTGAGGAACACCGACGCCGGTGCGTTGCCGAGGGTCCGGTCGGCCTGCACGGTCAGCGGGTCGGTGTAGGACGCGCTGGAGCCGGTGATGCCGTGGGAGTACGTCGCCTGGCAGCCGTTCTGGTTCGGGTTGGTCGTGCTGGTGGTCGGAACCCCCCGCTCCGACGGCTGGGCGGCGAAGGTGCGGCCGCCGTCGGTGGAGGTCAGCACGTAGCCGTAGTCGTAGTCCCACTCGATGTCGAACAGCGACTTGAACTGCAGCGTGACCGTCGAGCCCGCCGGCAGCTTCGCCAGCGCCGGCACCGAGATGTCGAGGTTGCGGCCGCCGCCGTCGCTGGCGCAGCCGAAGTCGTTGCCCGAGCCGCTGAACCAGGCGTGCCGCTTCGTCGCGCCCGTGCCGGTGTCGAACTTCTCCGGGCTGAGCAGCTGGCGGCCGGGCAGCTTGGCGACGTACATCAGCGAGTTGCGCACCCGCCCGTCCCGGCCGTTGCGGAGCACGTACTTCTTCCCACCCGGCGTCCGCCAGTGGATCCGGCCGGTGTCCTGCTTGGAGTCGGTGAAGCTCCGGACCGTCGTGCGCCGGCCCTTCGGCAGCACCTGCGGCACCACCCAGCCGAGCTCCTGGCGGGAGAAGGCGTCCATGTGCTGCGACTTGTCGGCCGCCATCAGGTTCCAGTCGCCGTAGGTCTCGCGGCCACCGGTGGAGTAGAAGTCGGGCAGGCCGAGCGAGTGGCCGTACTCGTGGCTGATGACCGACGCCTTGTCGATCGCCGTCTCGGGGTTGAGGTTGTACGGGCCCACGCGGACGAAGACCTTGTGGGCGGTCCGCTTCGTCGTCATCGCGTCGTAGCGCTCGTTCGTCCAGTACAGCGGCCGGCCCTGGAGGTCCTTCAGCTGGTCGTCGGTGGCGAAGCCGGGCAGGCCGGTCACCGGGTCGTTGAGGTAGTACTCCAGCGAGGAGCTGTGCGGCCAGACGTTGTCGTAGGGCAGCAGGTCGGTCGGCTCCGTGGTGCAGGCGCCGAGCTGGGAGGAACCGTTGCCGCCGCAGCCGGCGAAGACGCCCATGAAGAAGTCGACCACGCCGTCCTTGTCGGTGTCGTAGTCGGAGTAGTCGATCTCGGGGTCGGCGAGCGCGACGGCGTCGGCGACGATCTTGCCGGTGGGGCCGCAGCCGCTGTCGATCTGTGAGAGCGCCGCGATGCCGGTCAGCGAGCCGATGATGGCCGAGCCGTTCCCGTCGGCGCCGTAGTACTGGGTGGTGCCGGGCAGGTTGTAGACGCCGTTGGTGATCCGCTCGGGGTAGAGCGGCGACCCCAGCACGTCGGCCGGCAGGTCGGCGAAGGTGACGCCGGTGCAGGTGCTGACCGAGCCCGGCTCGGTCCTCACCAGCGGGAAGCCCGGCTCGTAGTCGAAGTCCGCCGTGGCGATGCCCGCCGACGGCACGGTGCCGTTCGGGTAGAGCTGGCCCAGCGACATCTCTTGGAAGAGGTTGAATGTCGAGCCCGGCAGCGAGCGCGCGTTGATGACCCGCTCGAGCGACCCGCCGGAGTGGTCCGCGGTGTAGGAGCGGTCGACGTACTGGACGGGCACGACGGGGAAGGGGCGGTCGCCGTACCGCGCGGTGTCGTAGGACTCGCTCGGCGGGATCACCTTCGGTCCGTGGCTGACCACGCGGGTCCGGGCGCCGGGGGAGGCCAGCCGGGCGGTGGTGGACAGGTCCCGCCACACGACCGTCGGCAGTGCCTTGGTCGTGGCCGCCCGGGCCTGGACGACGAGGACCCGGGTGGCGCCCGGGCGGACCGGGCCGGGGCGCCAGGTGATCCGGCCGGGCCGCACGCTGCGGCTGCCGGGGCCGGCGGCGCCGACGAACGACGTCCCCCGCGGGCCGGTCACGGTCACCCGGGCGCCGGAGACGGCGCGGCGGGTGGGGTTGCGCAGGATGATCCGCGACGGGTACCGCTCGCCCGGCTTCACCCAGCCGACCGAGGAGACGAAGCTGTTCTCGATCCGCAGCCCCGCGGCCCGGGGGAGGACCTCGACGGCGGTGGCGCCGGCGTCGTCGGCCGCGAACCCGGCGTACGACGCGTCGAGCGCGCGGACGCCCAGCACCCTGCGCTCGCCCCCATCGGGCAGGCCGGCCGTGACCGAGCCCGGCACCGTGGTGGAGAAGGAGCCGTCGGGGCCGGCGGTGACCTCCTGGGTCGCGAGCACGTCGCCGTCGACGTCGGTGACCGCCAGCGTGAACGACGCCGGCACGCCGTCGGCGGCGCGGGCGACCCGCGAGGCCGAGGACTGGGCGACGGTCGCGACGGTGCCGGAGACGGTCACCTGGGCACCGCGGACGACGCTGGCGTCCTGGCCGTCGAAGTCGACGGTCAACAGCTTCTCTCCGACCGCCTCGAGCAGCTCGGACTGCTCGGGACGGGTCGGCTCCTCCGCGGTGGCGGGGACGGTGGTGGCGGCGACGCCCACGGGCGTCAGCAGCGCGGCGGCGAGCGCGGTGGTGGCCACGGCGACGCGCAGGCGGGGCGGGGTCATGCCGTGCGAACGACGCCGAGCGGCGCACGGTTACGACCAAGAGGAGTGCTGAAATGGCGACGGCCCACCCGGAGGCCGGGCGGGCCGTCGTACCAGTGGCTCAGGCGAGCCGGGCTGTGCGCGAGGTCACTCCTCGCCTGGTCTCGACACGCCTTGCGCGACTTCGTTCCTCAGTCGCGGGCTCGCTCGACCTGCGGGCGGGAGGAGCGAGCTTCGTTCCTCAGCTCACTCCTCGCCCTTGATGAAGGCCTCCACGCGGCGGCGGCCCTCGTCGTCCGGCAGCTGCACCGGCGGCGACTTCATCAGGTAGGACGACGCCGAGATGATCGGCCCGCCGATGCCGCGGTCCTTGGCGATCTTCGCCGCGCGGATCGCGTCGATGATGATGCCGGCGGAGTTCGGGGAGTCCCACACCTCGAGCTTGTACTCGAGGTTCAGCGGGACGTCGCCGAAGGCGCGGCCCTCGAGCCGGACGTAGGCCCACTTGCGGTCGTCGAGCCAGGCGACGTAGTCCGAGGGGCCGATGTGGACGTTGCGGTCGTCCGCGGTCGCGCCGCCGAGCGTGCCGGTGAGGTTCGAGGTGACCGCCTGGGTCTTGGAGATCTTCTTGGACTCCAGGCGCTCGCGCTCGAGCATGTTCTTGAAGTCCATGTTGCCGCCGACGTTGAGCTGGTAGGTGCGGTCCAGCGCGACGCCGCGGTCCTCGAAGAGGCGAGCCATCACGCGGTGGGTGATGGTGGCGCCGACCTGCGACTTGATGTCGTCGCCCACGATCGGGACGCCGGCGTCCTCGAACTTCTTCGCCCACTCCGGGTCGGAGGCGATGAAGACCGGCAGGGCGTTGACGAAGGCCACGCCGGCGTCGATCGCGCACTGGGCGTAGAACTTGTCGGCCTCCTCGGAGCCCACCGGGAGGTAGGAGACGAGCACGTCGACCTCGGCGTCCTGGAGCGCCTTGACCACGTCGACCGGCTCGGCGGCCGACTCCTCGATGGTCAGGCGGTAGTACTTGCCGAGGCCGTCGAGCGTCGGGCCGCGCTGCACCTCGACACCGAGCGTCGGGACGTCGCAGATCTTGATGGTGTTGTTCTCGGAGGCGTTGATCGCCTCGGAGAGGTCCTTGCCGACCTTCTTGTCGTCGACGTCGAACGCCGCGACGAACTCGACGTCGCGGACGTGGTAGTCGCCGAAGGCGACGTGCATGAGGCCGGGGACGGTGCCCGCCGGGTCGGCGTCCTTGTAGTACTCGACGCCCTGGATGAGGGAGGTGGCGCAGTTGCCCACTCCCACGACTGCTACTCGAACCGAACCCATCGGGTCTTCCTTCCTTGTCCTTGCGGAACGAACGTGTTGGTGTGCTGGTCCCGCTGTCAGGACCCGGGACTGGAGGTACGTGGTGCAGGTGGCTCGCCGGCCTCGCGCTCGCCGCCGAGACCGCGCTCGGCGTTGATGAGGTCCGAGAGCCACCGGACCTCCCGCTCGACGGACTCCACCCCGTGCCGCTGGAGCTCGGCCGCGTAGCGGTCGACCTCCTTCTCGGTCATCGACAGCTCACGCTGCACCCGGTCGAGCCGCTCTTGCAGGCGGATGCGGCGCCCCTCGAGCACCCGCAGCCGGATCTCCATGTCGGTGCGACCGAAGAAGGCGAACCGGATGCCGAAGTCGTCGTCCTCCCAGGCGGCCGGGCCGACCTCGGACATGAGCCGCTCGAACTCCCGGGTGCCGGTCTCGGTGACCTGGTAGACGATCCGCGGCCGGCGGCTCGTCGTGGGGGCGCTGCCGGTGGTCTCCTCGATGAGGTTGCCGCGCAGCATCTTCTTCAAGGTGGGGTAGAGCGATCCGTAGGAGAGGACCCGCCCCCACCCCAGCATCAGGTTGAGCCGCTTGCGCAGCTCGTAGCCGTGCATGGGTCCCTCGTGCAGCAGTCCGAGGACTGCGAGCTCGATGGTCTCTGCGCGGCGTGCCACCGACCTATCGTAGCGATATATCCGCGCTACGCGAACCGGCGATGCATCAGGCCGCGGCGTCGTACCTCGTGCCGACGGTGTCGGACGGCGCGTAGGCCGCCGCGGCGGAGCGGTGGCGCGGTCGGTAGAGGCCGTCGACGAGGGTGATCGTCGGTCGGTGGGCGGCCGCTGCGGCGAGCACCCGGTAGGCGCGGACGACCTCGCGGAAGCGAGCGGTGGCGCGGTCCACGGCGTCGGGGCCGAGGTGGTGGAAGCGGTCGGGGTGCAGCGCCCGGGCCTGCCGCCGGTACGCAGCGCGGAGCTCGTCGGTCGAGGCACCCGGGCCCACCCCGAGCACCCGGGCGGCGCGGTGCTCGTCGGCTGCCGGTGCGGCGGGGGCGGTGGTCGCCGGGTGCTGTGCTCGCATGCCGGGTCAACGACGCGCGGCGCCGCCGGCTACGGCGATCGTCCTGGGGAAATGGCGGGTTCGGCGCCCCTGCGTACCCTGTTGTGGGTTTTGCAGACCCTCCGCCCTGCCGTTTCGAGGAGACCACCAGCGTGAGAGATGCCAAGCGCCGGGCCGTCGGCCCTGCCGTGAAGACGTCGCCGAAGCGTCCTCCCCGCACGCCCAAGCAGGTCGTGGGGCGGGTCGCCCGGTGGCTGCTCGCCCTCGGGCTGGTCGGGGCGCTCCTCGTCGGGGCCGGGCTCGTCGTGCTCTACCAGGTCATCGACATCCCGAACCCGAACGAGGACTTCCGCACCGAGACCACCTTCGTCTTCTACGAGGACGGCAAGACCGAGCTGGGCAGGTTCGCGACCCAGAACCGGGTCTCGATCGACCTGGAGAAGATGCCGCAGACCATGAAGGACGCGGTCGTGGCGGCCGAGAACGACTCCTTCTGGACCGACAGCGGCATCGACCCGAAGGGCATCGTCCGGGCGGCCTTCAACAACGCCCAGGGCAACGACCGCCAGGGTGCCTCGACGATCACGCAGCAGTACGTGAAGATCCTGTACCTCACCCAGGAGCAGAGCTACAAGCGCAAGATCAAGGAAGCGATCCTCTCGCTGAAGGTCCAGCGCCAGCAGAGCAAGTCGCGCATCCTCGAGGGCTACCTCAACACCATCTACTTCGGTCGCGGCGCGTACGGCGTGGAGGCGGCCGCCCAGGCCTACTTCCAGCGGCCGGCCAAGAACCTCGACCTGCGGCAGAGCGCCGTGCTGGCGAGCGTGCTGAACAACCCGAGCCGGTTCGACCCGGCGAACGGCAAGGGCGCCCGCGAAGACCTGCTCGAGCGGTACCGCTACACCCTGGGCCGGATGGCCGAGTTGGAGATGATCACCGACGAGAAGGCCGAGAAGGCCTCCCGGCGGCTGCCGAAGTTCCCGCCGGAGGTGGAGCAGAGCACCTACGGCGGCCAGAAGGGCCACATGCTCGAGATGGTCCGCAAGGAGCTCGAGCGGCTCGGCTTCAGCGACAGCGAGATCAAGGGCGGCGGCCTCAAGGTCACCACCACCTTCACGAAGAAGGCGATGGAGGCCGCGGAGCAGGCGGTGGTCGAGGAGCGGCCCGAGGGCTTCGGCGACAAGGACCTGCACGTCGGCGTGGCCAGCGTCGAGCCGGGCACGGGTGCCGTCCGCGGCTTCTACGGCGGGCAGGACTACCTGCAGTCCGAGATCAACTGGGCGGTCGCCGGCGGGCAGGCGGGCTCGACGCTCAAGGCCTTCGCGCTGGCCGCCGCGATCAAGGAAGGGTTCTCGCTCACCGACACCTTCGACGGCAACTCGCCCTACGTGCTGCCCGACGGCACGGAGATCACCAACCAGGGTGACGACGACTGGGGCTCCTCCATCAGCATGGTCTACGCGACCCAGAAGTCGGCGAACTCCGCTTTCGTCGACATGACGATGTCCATGGACGAGGGCCCGGAGAAGATCGTGAAGACGATGAACGACATGGGCATCCCGCCGGCGGAGCCCAAGGGGCGCAACGCCGCCGGCTTCCCGAACTTCTCGGACGGGCTGGACCCGGTGGCGACGGTGGCGCTCGGCAGCGCGACGGTGAGCCCGATCAACATGGCCACTGCCTACGCGACGATCGCCAACGAGGGTGTCTACGCGCCGCCGTTCATCATCGAGAAGGTCGTCGACGACTCCGGCGAGGTCCGCTACGACCACAACGAGGTCGCGGCCGAGCCCGAGCGGGTCCTCGACGCCGACATCGCGGCCGACGTCTCCTACGCGCTGCAGCAGAACGTCACCGGCGGTTCCGGCACCGCCGCCCTGGCCCTCGGCCGGCCGGCCGCAGGCAAGACCGGCACCGCGACCAACGGGCGCGACGAGGTGTCCTCCGCGTGGTTCGCGGGCTACACCCCGCAGATGGCGACCGCGGTGATGTACGTGCGGGGCAAGGGCAACGAGCAGTTGCAGGGCTGGCTGCCGGAGTACTTCGGCGGCTCCTACCCCGCGAGGACGTGGACCAACTTGATGGGCACGCTCATGGAGGGTCTGCCCGTCGAGCAGTTCCCGGAGCCGGCGTACGTCGACGGCGACGCGCCGTCGGGCGGGCACGAGCCGTACGTCGCGCCGCCGTCGCCGACGCGGAACCCGCAGCCGACGCGCAAGCCGCCCAGCCAGCAGCCGTCGAAGACGCCGGAGCCCTCGATCACCTCGGAGCCGGAGCCGACCTCGAGCCCGACGCCGACCCAGCAGCCGTCGCCGTCCTGCGACATCCTCGGCTGCGGGGAGAGCCCGTCGCCGACGTCGCAGCCGTCGCCCACCCAGCAGCCGTCGCCGACGTCCTCGCCCACCTCGGGCACCACCGGTGGCCCGGGTGGCGGGGGTGGCGGCGCCGGCGGCGGCAACGGCCGCGGGCCGGGGACCGAGGACTGACCCGGCCCGCCGGCCGCGACCGCTCGGTGACCCCCAGGTGAGCCACGTCCACCCGACGCGGGAGGACCCCGTCGTCGCCGCGCTGAGCGACGGCGTGGGCGGGCCGATGGGCGACCGCGCGGCCGGGCACCGCTGGTGGTCGCCGCTGCGGGTCGTCCTGCTGGTCACCGCGGCCTGCTTCGCCCTGGGCATGGTCCAGAAGTCGGCCTGCGTCGACGACACCTGGTCGGCCGGGCAGCAGTACTCCCACATGTGCTACTCCGACCTGCCGTTCCTCTACACCGACCGCGGCCTGGCCGAGCGGGCCTGGCCCTACTCCGGCGACGAGGACCTGCGCGCGCGGTACCGGGTCATGGAGTACCCCGTCGGCATCTCCTACTGGGCCTGGGGCACCGCCTGGGTGGCGCAGTGGGCCGACCACTTCCCGGGCCTCCCGGACCTCGACGAGCGGTCGGGCCAGGCCGTGGAGACGCTCTTCGGGACCGAGGAGATCCGCTCGGAGATCTGGTGGTACGTCGTCGTCAACGCCCTCGGCCTCGGCGCGCTGGCCCTGCTGACGGCCTGGTTCCTGAGCCGGACCCATCGACGCCGGCCGTGGGACGCGATGGTCTTCGCCGCCTCGCCCGTGCTCGCGCTGACCGCACTGGTCAACTGGGACCTGCTGGCCGTCGTGCTCGTCGCGGCCGCGACCTGGGCGTGGTCGCGGGACCGGCCGCTGCTCACCGGCGTGCTGATCGGCCTCGGCACGGCCACCAAGCTCTACCCGATGCTGCTGCTCGGCGCGGTGCTCGTCATCTGCCTGCGCGAGCGCCGGATCCGCGAGCTCGGGCACGCCGTGGCCGGAGCGCTGATCGCGTGGGTGCTGGCGAACCTCCCGGCCCTCCTGACCGGCGCCGAGCAGTGGCGCGTCTTCTGGTCCTTCAACTCCGAGCGCGGCGCCGACCTCGGCTCGCTGTGGCTGGTGCTGCAGCAGGCGACCGGCACCACGATCACCCCGCACACCATCAACCTCTGGTCGTGGGGACTCCTCGGCCTGTGGTGTCTCGGCGTGCTGGTGCTCGGCCTGCGCGCGCCGGAGACGCCGCGGCTGGCGCAGCTGGCGTTCCTCGTGGTCGCGGGCTTCCTCCTCGTGAACAAGGTCTACTCACCGCAGTACGTGCTGTGGCTGCTCCCGCTGGCCGCCCTGGCCGTCCCGCGCTGGCGCGACCAGCTGGTGTGGCAGGCCACCGAGGTCGTCTACTTCGCCTCGGTGTGGTGGTACCTCGGCGAGTACCTCACCCCGGCCGGGGGCGGTGACGCGGGCTTCTACTGGCTGGCGATCGTCCTCCGCGTGGCCGGGGAGCTCTACCTCGTCGGCATCGTCGTCCGCGACGTGCTGCGGCCGCGGCACGACACCGTCCGCCGGGCCGAGTGGGTGGCGCCGCCGCCACCGCGCTTGGCTGGTTGAGGAAGGCGGTCGGCGACGTACCGCTGGTCGAGGAGGGCGGTCGGCGCGGTACCGCTGGTTGAGGAAGGCGCGCAGCGCCTGTCTCGAAACCCCCCGGCAGCGTCAGCCGACCTCGACCCGGTCGAAGGTGGTGGCGGTGAACCGCACGCGGACCTCGACGTCGTCGCCGACCTCGGGCACCCGCGAGCCGTGCGGCAAGAAGAGCATCGAGGCCTGCATGTGCGGCGGCTCGGCGAAGAGCCGCTGCTTGCCGTCGATCGAGAACGGCGAGCGCACGAACCCGACCGCGTCCAGGCCGCCCCGGGCCAGCGTCGCCGCGCGGGCCCGCAGGCCCGAGTCGCCGGTCGGCGCCTCGAGGCCGATCCCGTGGGCGGTGCCGCCGCTGACCACGAGCAGGTGCCCGGCCTTGGGGGCGGTGCGGGCGCGGTAGCCGAAGGAGTCCCCCCGCTCGACCGGGTGCGCGTCGAGCACCGTCGCGGTCACCCGCAGCGCACCACGGTCGCCCAGCCACAGTGCGGTGCCCACCCGGGGGCGGATCTCGAAGTCGGCGTACGACGCGCGCAGGGTCGCCAGCTCGGCGTCGGTGAGGTGGCTGACCCAGATCGTCGGGGTCTCCAGCCCGGCCGCGACCACGTCGTTGAGCAGCCGGTGCACCTCGCCGAGGTGGGAGCCCTGGGCGAGCGGGAGGTGGAGCGCGACCCCCTCGAGCCGCGCACGCGGGCGGCCGCCCAGCTCGCGCGCCGAGGCCCACAGCTCGCGGGCGGAGTGGCCGTGGCGCTGCATGCTGGTCATCCGCTCCAGCACGAACCGCGCGTCGGGTTGCCGGTCGAGCAGGCCCACCAGGTCCTCATGGCGGCTGACCGTGTGGATCACCCGGTCCGCCAGGGCAGGGTCGACCTCGAGCGCCGCGCCGAAGGGTCGCCAGGGCGTGAGAACCAGCAGGCTGCCGTCGAACCGGGTCGCCACCTCGGGGAGCTCGTCGTACGTCCCGACCGCCAGCGTGTCCACCCCCAGCCACTGGCTGCGCCGCGCCAGGCGGCCGAGCGAGAAGCCGTAGCCGTTGCCCTTGCAGACCGGCACCAGGCCGGGGTGCGCGTCGTGGAAGGCGCGCAGGTGGGTGCGCCACCGCTCGCCGTCGACGTGGAGGACCAGGCTCATGCGGGGCCCCCGTGGAAGCGCGGGGTGGAGGAGCGCAGCGGGGGAGCCGCGCGGTTCCATGGGGTGGATCTCATGCGGGGCTCACCCCCGCCGCTTCATGTAGAGGTCGAAGGCGCGGTAGAGCGCCCGGTTGAGCGGCAGGTCCCACTCACCGACGTACTCGACGGCCTCGCCGCCGGTGCCGACCTTGAACTGGATGAGACCGACGTGCGGGTCGTCCGCGTCGAGGGTCTCGGTGATGCCCCGCAGGTCGTAGACGTCGGCGCCCGCGGCGATCGCGGCCCGCATCATCGCCCACTGCACGGCGTTCGAGCCGCGGACCTCGCGCTTCTCGGTGGAGGAGGCGCCGTAGGAGTACCACGCGTGCGCCCCGACCCGGATCGCGATCGTCGCGGCGACGAGGTCGCCCTCGTGGCGGGCGAGGTGGAGGGTGATTCGGTCCGGCTCCTCGGCGGCGAGCGCCTCGACCATGGTCCGGAAGTACGACAGCGGCCGCGGCGTGAACCCGTCGCGCCCGGCGGTGTGGACGTAGAGCTCGTGGAAGGCGTCCAGGTCCGCCAGGATGCCCTCGCTGCTGCTGGCGGAGGTGACCTCGACGCCGGCCTTGTCGGCCTTCTTGATGTTGCGGCGCCACAGCTGGTTCATGCCGCGGAGCACCTCGTCCTCCGACCGCCCGGCGAGCGGCACCTGGAAGACGTGCTGCGGCTGGCCGGCGGCGAAGCCGCCCTCGACCGCCTGCGGGACCCAGCCCAGCTCGTGGAGCTGGGAGACGACGCGGGCGCCGGTGTGGTCGCGGTCGGTGGGTGCGAGCTCACCGAGCCGGTGGACCGACTCCTCGGCGATGCCCGCCTTGACCGTCGTGGTGTCCCACCGCCGGGTCACCACCGGTGGGCCGATCCGCAGTCCGAAGGCGCCCCGCGCCTTGGCGTGCGCGGCGAGCGGCTCCAGCCAGGCCGCGAGGTCGTCGTCGGCCCAGTCGACGAGCGGGCCCTCGGGCACGTAGGCGAGGTAGCGCTTGACCTTGGGCAGCTGGCGGTAGAGCACCAGCGCGGCGCCGACCAGCTCGCCGTCGCGAAACCAGCCGATCGACTCGCGGCGCCACTCCGACTTGACCCGGCCCCAGGCGGGGGTCTGGAGGAAGGAGGCGGAGCGCTGCGCCCGGACGAAGTCGAGGTGCTCGGTCTCGGAGATCTCACGGACGGTCAGCACCGCTCCACGCTAGCGGACCCGGTCCGGCCGCCTCCGCACGGTGAAGACCCAGGTGCGCATGGCCACGAAGCGCACGACGGTCACGAGCAGGTTGGCCGCGGTCAGGACCGCCACCTCGAGGCCCCGGTGGTGGCCACCGAGGCGGTGCAGGGCCCACAGGGAGCCGCTGGTGACGCCCATGCCGACGGCCAGGACCACCAGCCCGCGCAGCTGGTGGCGTAGCGCGGCCTGCGACCCGCGGACCCCGAAGGTCAGCCGCCGGTTGGCCGCGGTGTTGCCGACCGCGGTGAGCAGCAGGGCGAGCAGGTTGGCGGTGAAGGGACCGACCGGTCCCCGCAGGAGGAGGTAGAGCACGGCGTACGCCACGGTCGAGGCCGCTCCGACGAGCGCGAACATCGCTACCTGCAGCCCCAGCCGCCCGCTCCCGGCGTCGGCGGAGGCCCGGCCCAGACGATCGGCGAGGTCGGCGACCGGGATGCGACCGGTGACCAGGCCCCGGCCGAGGCGGCTGATGCCGCGCAGGTCGTCCACGGCGGTGCGGACGATGTCGACCCGGCTGTCGGGGTCGTCGACCCAGTCCACGGGCACTTCGTGGATCCGCAGGCCGGCACGCTCGGCCAGCACCAGCAGCTCGGTGTCGAAGAACCACGCGGTGTCCTCGACGAGCGGCAGCAGCTCCCGGGCGACGTCGGCGCGGATCGCCTTGAACCCGCACTGCGCGTCGGAGAACCGTGCGCGCAGGGTGCCGCGCAGGAGCAGGTTGTAGCCGCGGGAGATCAGCTCGCGCTTGGGTCCGCGCTCGACCCGGGAACCGTGCCGCAGCCGGGTGCCGATCGCCAGGTCGGAGTGGCCGCTGATGAGCGGCGCCACCAGCGGGAGCAGCGCGTTCAGGTCGGTCGAGAGGTCCACGTCCATGTAGACCAGGACCTCGGCGTCCGACCCGCTCCACGCCCGCTTCAACGCCCGGCCCCGGCCCTTCTCCGCCAGGTGCACGGCAGCGACGTGCCGGTGGGCGTGGGCCAGCCGCCGGGCGAGGACGGCGGTGCCGTCGGTGCTCGCGTTGTCCGCGACGGTCACCCGGTAGGACCACGGCAGGGTCTCCAGGTGCGCGACGAGGCGCTCCACCGAGGCGGCGAGGTCCTGCTCCTCGTTGTAGACGGGGACCACGACCTCCATCGTGGGCGTCGCCGTCCCGGCTCCCGGTCCTCGGACCGGCTGCGGCCGGGGGCGGTCCGCCGCGGTCATGCCTCCGCCCCCGCCGTGCCGTCGGCCGTCAGGTCGTAGAGGGTGACGCCGTCGACCGTGGTGGCCTCGAAGGTCTCCGCCACCCAGGCCGCGATCTCGCTGGCGGCCTCGCTGCCGCCCATCGACCGGCCGAAGCCGCCTCCGCCGATGAACCAGTGCACCTCGCCGTCGGCGACGAGCTGCTGGAACCCGGCCAGGGTCGGGCTCGGGTCGGAGCCGTTGAAGCCGCCGATCGCCATCACCGGCTCCTCGGTCGCCAGCTGATAGCCGGCCGCGGCGTTCGAGCCGACCGCGGCGGCCACCCAGGTGTAGGAGTCGGCGTCCTGCAGCAGGAACGCGGTCACCTCGGCCGTCGGCTCGCTGCCCTGGAGCAGGCCGCCCATGCCGCCTGTGCCGCCTGTGCCGCCGGGGCGACCTCCCGTGCCCGGGGCCGCGCCCCCGGGGAAGCCGCCCTGCGGCGCTCCCGGTGGGATTCCTTGCGGCGGCGTGCCGCCGGGAAAGGTGCCGCGTCCCGGCCGGCCGCCGGGGCCGCGGCCGCCGCCGGCCCGGCCGTCGTCGCTCGTGATCGCCGGTCCGGCGGTGGGCAGAGAGCCGGTGTGCGCGGTCCCGGCGGTCCGCACTGCGTACGCCGCCGGGCCGGCCAGCCCGGCGACCACGGCCACCGCGGCCGCGGCGAACGCCAGCCGGCCGGGGAGCCACCGCAGGCCGGCGAGGGCCACCGCCGCGAGCAGCCCGAGGACCAGGACCGGCCACCGCAGCCAGGGCACGAAGTCCGGGCTGCGGCCGAGCAGGAGGAAGCCGGTGACCGCGGCCAGGGCGACGGCCAGGGCACCGGCCGCGGCCATGACCGGGCTGCGCCGCTGCCGCCAGGTGAGGTGGGCCCCGATCGCGACCAGCGCGGCGACCGCGGGGGCCAGCGCGACCGTGTAATAGGCGTGGAAGATGCCGGCCATGAGGCTGAAGGTCAGTCCGGTGACCAGCAGCCAGCCGCCCCAGAGCACGAGACCGGCGCGCACGCGGTCCGTGCGGGGCGCGTGCCGGGTGGCCCACAGCCCGGCGAGGAGGAGCAGCAGCGCGCTCGGCAGCAGCCACGCGACCTGGCCGCCGACCTCGCCGTCGAGGAGCCGGGTCAGACCGGTCTCGCCCCAGCCGCGTCCGCCACCGCCGCCGACCGAGCCGGTCTCCTCCCCGGTCAGCCGGCCCAGGCCGTTGTAGCCGAGGGTGAGCTCGAGGATCGAGTTGCCCTGCGAGCCGCCGATGTAGGGACGGGACGACGCCGGCCAGAGCGAGACGACCGCGACCCACCAGCCGCCGGCGACGACCACGGCGCCGAGCGCCACCAGCAGGTGGCCGACCCGGCGCAGCAGGGGCGCGGCGGCGGCCACGAGGTAGACCAGCACGAAGGCAGGCAGCACGAGGAACGCCTGGAGCATCTTGGTGAGGAACGCCAGCCCGACCAGCGCGCCGGCCAGCGCGAGCCAGCGCACCGGGTGCCGGACGCCGTCCTCGACGGCCCGCAGCACGGCGTACGCCGCGGCGACCAGCAGCAGGACCAGGAGCGCGTCGGGGTTGTTGAACCGGAACATCAGCGCCGCGACCGGGGTGGTCGCGAGGACCAGGCCGGCCAGCAGGCCGGCCGCCGCCGAGCCGGTGCTGCGGCGCACCGTGGCGACCAGCAGCCAGACGGCGAGCACGCCCTCGATGGCCTGGGGAACCAGGATCGACCAGGACGAGAGCCCGAAGACCCGCACCGAGAGCGCCATCGGCCACAGCGACAGGGGCGTCTTGTCGACGGTGATCGAGCTCGCCGCGTCGGAGGAGCCGAAGAAGAACGCCTTCCACGACTCCGAGCCGGCCTGCACGGCTGCGGAGTAGAAGCTGTTGGCCCAGCCGGAGGATCCCAGCCCCCACAGGTAGAGGACGGCGGTCGCGGCAAGCAGCGCGGCGAGCGCCGGGCGGTACCAACGTTCAGCGGTCGGCGCCGGCCCGGCGGCCGTGGTGACGGTGGTGGGTTCGGCGGCGGTCGCGGTGCTCATGCCCGCAGCCTCGGTCCCGCCCCTGCGGTGACCGTGTGGTCAACCTGTGTCCGACCTGTGGGTGGCGCTCAGACCCGCTCGCGCAGCCAGGCGAAGTCGGCGAGGTGCTCCTCGGGCCCGCCGGGCGTCTCGCAGACGACGGGAGCGCCGGCGTCGCGGATCACCGCCGCGAGCAGGTCGGCGTCGATCCGACCGGCGCCCAGGCTGGCGTGCCGGTCGGCACCCGAGTCGAAGTCGTCGCGGCTGTCGTTGCAGTGGACCAGGTCGATCCGGCCGGTGATGCGGCGTACGTCGTCGACGAGCGTCTCCAGCGCGTTGCCGCCGGCGTGCGCGTGGCAGGTGTCGAGGCAGAAGCCGACCTGTTCGAAGCCCTCGGCCGCCGAGATCGCGTCCCAGACCCGGCCGATCCGGTCGAGGTGGCGGGCCATGGCGTTGTCGCCGCCGGCGGTGTTCTCGATGAGCAGCGGGACCTTCAGGTCCGTGGCCTCGATCGCCTTGCGCCAGTTGTCGAAGCCCTTCTCCGGGTCGTCGGCCTTGTTGACGTGACCGCCGTGGACGATGAGCCCCTTCGCGCCGACCTCGGCCGCGGCGTCCATGTGCTGCTGGAGGAGCTTGCGGCTGGGGATCCGGATGCGGTTGTTGGTGGTGGCCACGTTGATGACGTACGGCGCGTGGACGTAGAGGTCGACGCCCGCGGCCTCCGCGGCCTCGCGGAGCGCGGCGGCGCCCCCGGCGTACCGGACCTGCGGGCCCTTGTAGTCCTGGGGGTCACCGAGGAAGAACTGCACGAGCGGGGCTCGGCGGGCGTGCGCCTCGGCGACGGGGTCGGCCTGGTCGACGTGGGCACCGATCGGGAGGCTGGTCTCGGGTTGCGGAGCGGGCATGGGCGCCACCCTACGAGCGGCTCCCGACAGCGGGCGGAACGGATTCGGCCGCCGGTCGACCGCGCTGATAACCTGTGCTGTCCTCTTGCGGCCGCCCACCGACGGGTCCGGTCGCCGGGACACCCGCCGGCGCACCAGTGCCGGGGGGAACGCAAGCCCTCCTGCCACGGAGAGACCGTGGCCGCTGAGTCCACAGGAGGTGGAGATCGCTTTGCGTGCCTACGAAGTCATGGTCATCCTCGACCCGAGCCTCGACGAGCGCACCATCCAGCCGTCGCTCGACAAGTACCTCAACGTCATCCGCAACGACGGTGGCACCGTCGAGTCCGTCGACGTCTGGGGACGTCGCCGCCTCGCCTACGAGGTCAAGAAGAACGCCGAGGGCATCTACGCGGTGATCTCGATCAACGCCGAGCCGGCCACGGTCAAGGAGTTCGACCGCCAGCTGACCCTCAACGAGTCCATCCTGCGCACCAAGGTCATCCGCCCCGACGTCCACTGAGCCCTCCGGGCCCAGCGGCGTCCCCTGTGGACGACCCCTTCCGCTCGTCGGTGCCACCGGCAACGATGCGCGGGACGCATGCACGACTCTGACCAGCACGAGCCAAGGAGACCCTCATGGCAGGCGAGACCGTCATCACGGTGGTCGGCAACCTCGTCGACGACCCGGAGCTGCGCTTCACCCCCTCGGGTGCCGCCGTGGCGAACTTCCGGATCGCGTCGACGCCGCGGACCTTCGACCGGCAGACCAACGAGTGGAAGGACGGCGACGCGCTGTTCCTCTCCTGCGCGGTCTGGCGACAGGCCGCGGAGAACGTCGCCGAGTCCCTGCAGCGCGGCATGCGTGTCGTGGTCCAGGGCCGCCTGAAGTCCCGCCAGTACGAGACTCGTGAGGGCGAGAAGCGGACCGTCTTCGAGATCGACGTCGAAGAGGTCGGCCCCTCGCTCAAGTACGCCACGGCCAAGGTCACCCGTGCCCAGCGCTCCGGCGGTGGCGGCGGTGGCGGCGGCTTCTCCGGCGGTGGCGGCGGTGCCGCCTCCGGCGGGGACGACCCCTGGGCCACGCCTGCTCCCCAGCAGGGCGGCGGCCAGGGCGGCTACGGCGGCGGCCAGGGCGGCCAGGGCGGTTACGGAGGCGGCGCCCCCCAGGGTGGCGGTGCTCCCGCCAACGACCCGTGGGGCGCTCCGGGCGTGGGCTCGGAGGAGCCCCCGTTCTGACCGTCTCGGTCACCTCGGGTCGCTGACCCGGGCTCCTGCTCGGCCCTCGCGGGCGAGCCGGTCACCAGCACCATCCCGTCATACGCACATCCCCCACCATTCCGCCCCTGGCTCCGGATCGCCGGCGCAGGGTCGGGCTTCTAGAAAGGAAGCACCACAATGGCCAAGGCGGTTTTGCGCAAGCCCAAGAAGAAGGTTTGCCAGTTCTGCAAGGAGAAGGCGACCGGTGTCGACTACAAGGACACCACGCTGCTCCGCAAGTTCATCTCGGACCGCGGCAAGATCCGCGCCCGTCGGGTGACCGGCAACTGCGTCCAGCACCAGCGCGACGTGGCCACGGCGGTCAAGAACGCCCGTGAGGTCGCTCTGCTGCCCTACACGTCCACCGGTCGGTAACGGGCAGACGAGGAGACGAGAAGACATGAAGCTCATCCTGACCCAGGAGGTCACCGGTCTCGGTGGCCCCGGTGACGTCGTCGAGGTGAAGGACGGCTACGGCCGCAACTACCTCGTCCCCCGTGGCGTCGCGATCCGCTGGACGCGCGGTGCGGAGAAGACCGTGGAGTCGATCAAGGCCGCGCGCGCCTCGCGAGCCGTGCGCGACCTCGGCCACGCCCAAGAGATCAAGACCAAGCTCGAGGCCAACCCGGTCGCGGTGAAGGTCCGTGCGGGTGCCGGCGGCCGGCTCTTCGGTGCCGTCACCGTCGCCGAGATCGCCGACGCCCTCTCGGCCGCCTCGGGCGAGCAGGTCGACAAGCGCACGATCGCGGTGAAGAACCCGATCAGGGCGCTCGGCAACCACGAGGTGTCGGTCCGGCTGCACGACGAGGTCTCCGCCACGGTGGCCGTCAACGTGATCCCGGCCTGAGGCCACAGCACCACACGACACAGGGGCCGTCCCTCCGCGAGGAGGGACGGCCCCTGTGCTGTGCGTGGGGCCCGGGTGCGGTCAGTGGGCCAGCACGGCGTCGATGCGGACCGGCTTGTTCTTGCCGACCTTCTTGGCGCGGACCTGCAGCCGCCCGCTGATCGGGGCCTGGAACGGGTCGCGGACCTGATAGACGTGGAACTTCTCGGTCTCGTCGCCGGCCAGGTTGATCGTCTTCCACGGCATCCGCGCGATCCGGACCTGCACCTTGCCGAGGAGAGGGCCGCGCGGAGCGATGAGGCGTACGTCCTTGGCGTTGCGCACGTTGATGCTGACGGTGGCGCCCTTGCGCCGGGTCTCGAGGTAGTCGCCGGAGAAGTGGCCGCCGAGGCGGAGCCGCTTCCAGCCGCTGCCCTTCTTGGCCCGCAGGTTCTTCGGCACCGAGAACTGCAGCCAGGCCGCCGTGGGGTCGACGTTGCCGGCAGCATCGGTGGCCAGGGCCGTCAGGACGTGGTCACCCGGGCTCAGGCGGCTCAGCTCGAAGTCGCGGTCGAGGCAGGGGACCGGGGCGCCGTCGAGCTCGCAGTCGAACGCCACCGGGCTCGCGTCGTTGCTGGCGCCCGCGGTGCGGGTCACGCGGAGGCTGCGCGAGCGCAGCATCGGCCACTGCGGGGTGACCTCGTCGTAGAGGTTGTCCCGGGCCCACAGCGATCCCACCGGCACGCCGGTGTCCACGCTGAAGGAGACCGACCGGGGCGCGGAGAAGTCCGCGAGGTCCGCGTCGGCCGGCGTGCAGAGGAAGCAGCCCTGCGTGGCGTCGCGGGAGTGGTCGCCGAGGTCGATCGCCCGCACCTTGAAGACGTAGGGGACGGCCGCGGTCTCCTCGAGCTTGTCGTAGGACTGGACCCAGGCCTTGGCCGCCTCGTCGTAGGTGCCGCAGGCCTTCCAGCTCGCGTCCTGCGGGTTGGTCGAGAGCGTGCACTGGAAACCGAGGGTGTCCGGGTCGGCGTCGGTGAAGCCGCCGGTGAAGGTGAACGTCACCTGGTTGCTGCTCGTCCAGCCACGCTCGTCGAACGGCGCGGGCTTCATGACCGGGGCGTCGACCGTGGGGGGCAGGCTGTCGTCGCAGATCGTCCGGACGAACGTGCCCTGGGGCTGCTCGGTCAGGCAGCCGGGGTCGGCGGCCGCGGGCGACGCGGCGGGTCCGACGGCAGCGAGCGTGGTGGCGACCAGGGCGGCCGCCGGGACGGCGGCCAGCCTGCGCAGGCGCGGGGTGGTGGGCATGGGGGTCCTCCCTCTCTCTCCGCATGTGAAACGGGCGGCAGCCACCGAGGCTATGGTCCGGGCCGGCCGTCCGCTGCGGTTTCCCCGGATCGGTCGACGGTGCCGGCCCAGGCCCGCCCGGCCCAGGTCAGGATCAGGACGATCACGAGCAGCAGCGTGACGGCGCCCAGCACGTACGACGGCGCCTCCCACTGGTCGAGGCCGGCCCCGAAGACGAGCACGGGTGCGGCCGCGACCGCCCCGGTGAGCACGACGGCGAGGCGCAGCCACCGTGCCGGACCGGCGTCGCCCGCAGCGGCGGCACGCCCGGCGAGGACGTGGCAGAGCAGGCCGGTGAAGGCGACCTGGGGCAGGTTCGCGGCCCAGACGAGGGAGGCGTCGGCACCGAGCAGGTCCTCGGCCGCAGCCGGCAGCCAGAGGTACGCCGAGGCTGCCAGGGCCAGTGCCCCGACGACGAGCAGGGCGCGCTTCTGCGCGACGGCGGGCGGCAGCTGGCCCACCCCCGCCAGCACCAGCGCCCACCCGACGGGGTCGGCGAACGCGTCGTACCCACCGAACGGGGCGGTCAGCGCGACGACGAGGAGACCCAGCGCCACGGGTTGCAGCGGACGGGCGGAGCGCTCTCCGGGGTCCTTGCCGACGGGTCCGGTCACGGCGTGAGCGTACGGACGCCGGTGACCAGCCAGGCGTCCGACCGGGCCCGCCGCACCAGGACGAGGAGGCGGACGCCCATGAACACGGTCACGAAGACCGCCCACACCCCGACCAGGCCGCCGAGCGAACCGTCGGCGACCACGGGGAGGAGCAGCACGGCCGGGGCGTGCGCGAGCAGCACCACCACCCCCGCGCGGGCCAGGTAGGGGCCGTCGCCGGCCCCGATGAGGACGCCGTCGAGCACGAAGACCACCCCGGCGACCGGCTGGCCGAGCGCCGCGACGACGAGGACGGGCACCAGCAGCGACTGTACGTCGGGGTCGTCGGTGAAGAGCGGCCCCAGCACCGGGCTGGCCGCCGCGAGGGCGAGCCCGGTGACCACCCCGCTGACCACGCCCCATTGGAGCATCCGGTCGGTGACCGCCCGGGTCGCGGCCACGTCGCCGGCGCCGAGGTGGCGCCCGGTGATGGCCTGCGCGGCGATGGCGATGGCGTCGAGCGCGAAGGCGAGGAAGGTCCAGATGGTCAAGGCCAGCTGGTGGGTGGCGAGCTCGACCTCCTGGTCGGTGCCCGCATCGCCGAGGGTGACGGCGTACGTCGTGACGAGGAGCGCGGCGCGCAGGGTCACGGTGCGGATGACGAGGGCGACGGCGGCCCGGCCCGCCGCACGGATCCCGGCGATGTCGGGGCGCAGGGACGCGCCCTGGGCGCGTGCCCCGCGGACGACCACGGCGGTGAGTGCCGCCGCGCTCGCCAGCTGGGCGACGACCGACCCCAGCGCGGACCCGGCGATGCCGAGCCCGCTCCACGAGCCGACCCCGAAGACGAGGACCACGTTGAGGACGACGTTGAGGGCGTTGCCGGCGACGGCGACCACCAGCGGCGTGCGGGTGTCCTGCAGTCCGCGGAGCACTCCGGTGGCCGCGAGCATGATCAGCAGGGGGGTGGTGCCCAGCACCGCGATGCGGAGGTAGGTGGTGGCGTGCTCGGCGACCTCGGGGCCGGGGCCGAAGGTGGCCACCAGGGGCTCGGCCAGCAGCACTCCGAGCACGGTGGCGATGGTGCCGATCAGGACGGCGAGCCACAGCCCGTCGATGCCCTGCGCGAGGGCGCCGCGCAGGTCGCCCGCGCCCAGGTGCCGGGCGACCGCGGCGGTCGTGCCGTAGGCCAGGAAGACACACAGGCCGACGGCCGTCTGGAGGACGACCGCGGCGATGCCGAGCCCGGCCAGCTCCGGGGTGCCGAGATGGCCGACGACCGCTGCGTCGGCGAGCAGGAAGAGCGGCTCGGCGACCAGGGCGAGGAAGGCGGGGAAGGCGAGACGGACGATCTCGCGGTCCACGGCTCTGCTCACCCGGGAAGCGTAGCCCCAGTAAGGATCACCTGCGGCAGGTGACCCCTACGTCACTAGCCCACCAGGACCGGTGGATAACCCGGCCTGACCTGTGGAATTCCCAGGGTGTCGGCGCTTTGTCGACAATGGTGGCGGCGACACGCGGGTGGCGGCGCTGTGAACGAAAGTCGTCGGCACATTCTTTCGTTCCACACCCCCTGCCGGTTAAAACTGCAGGTCAGCGCGGTGCGGTGCGCGCCGAGTCCAGAATCATCCACAGGGCACTCCCCAAGCTGTGCACACCGCACGGCGTGTCGTCCACGGCTTCCACCGAGTTATCCCCAGGTCCTGTGGATAGGCCGCTTCCATCACCGGTGCACCGGCACGTACGGTCCGGAGGTCCTGACGCGGACGCACCGCTCGATGCACTGCTTGACATACCGCTCCACGCATCGTCCGCAGCGCCGCGTCGGACGGCTGTCGGTGCTCGTCCCTAGCGTCGTGCAGGAGCTCGTCGGCAGCGGTTCGTCGGCGATCCCGGGGACCGGTCACCAGCGCTTGGGAGGGCACAGTGAGCATCGCCGAGTCGAACACCCGCGACCTGCCGGAGCCGCCGTACGAGGAGTGGGGCGACGGCCCCGCGCCGTACGCGCCCGGTGAGCGGCCGAGCACGCCCGGTGACCGGACGCCGCCGCAGGACATGGCCGCCGAGCAGTCCGTGCTCGGCGCGATGCTCATCTCCAAGGACGCCATCGCCGACGTCACCGAGGTGCTCCGCGGGCCGGACTTCTACCGGCCTTCCCACGAGACCATCCACGACGCGATCATCGACCTCTTCGGCCGCGGCGAGCCGGTCGACATGGTGACGGTGGCGGCCGAGCTGCAGCGGCGCGGCGAGCTCCAGCGCATCGGCGGGGCCCCCTACCTGCACACGCTCTCGGCGAACGTGCCGATCGCCGCCAACGCGTCGTACTACGCCGAGATCGTCCGGGAGAAGGCGATCCTGCGCCGCCTGGTCGACGCGGGGACCAAGATCGTCCAGATCGGCTACGCCGGTGAGGGCCACGTCGACGACGTCGTCGACCGGGCGCAGGCCGAGATCTACCAGATCACCGACCGCCGCTCGAGCGAGGACTACGCGCCGCTGTCGGACATCATGGACGGCGTCCTCGACGAGATCGAGGCGATCAGCAACCGCGAGGCCGGCCTCTACGGCGTGCCCACCGGCTTCGCCGACCTCGACGACCTCACCAACGGTCTCCACTCCGGCCAGATGATCATCGTCGCGGCGCGTCCTGCCATGGGCAAGGCCCTCGCGCTGGACACCCCGCTGCCGACGCCCACCGGCTGGACGACCATGGGGGAGGTCAGCCCGGGCGACCAGCTCATCGACGCGGACGGCCGACCGACGACGGTCGTCGCTGCGACCGAGGTCATGCACGGGCGACGCTGCTACGAGGTCGAGTTCTCCGACGGATCACGGATCATCGCGGACGCCGAGCACCAGTGGCTGACGGAGACGCGCGCGGCCCGCAAGTCGACGTGGGCGGCGGACCGCCAGTACAACCGGACGCGCAACCAGCGGATCTTCGCCTCCGTGGTCACCACTGAGGAGATCGCTCGAACCAGGACGGTCGGTGCGGATGACCGGGCCAACCACGCCGTCCTCAACAGCAAGGCGCTCGTGGGCGAGGAGGCGGTGCTCCCGGTTCCGCCCTACGCCCTGGGCGCTTGGCTCGGTGACGGCCACAGCGCGAGCAGCCGGATCACGTGCGAGACCAACGAGATCCCGATGTACCTCGAGGGTGCGGGCCTCAGGATCGAGCACCGTGGGGACATGCTCTACAGCATCAAGCTCGCCGACACCGCGGACGGCCCTGACGTGCCGGGCCGGTGCGCCGACTGTGGGGGACCCTCCTCCGGACGGACCTGCCGTGAGTGCCGCGCGGACCACGGCAGCTTCGCCGCTCTCCTCCGCAAGATCGGGGTGCTGAACAACAAGCACATTCCCACCTCGTACCTGCGTGCGAGCGAGCAGCAGCGTCGAGAGCTCTTGGCCGGCCTCATGGACACCGACGGCACGGTCGTGCGGGGCGTTGGCTCCTGCCAGTTCGCGGTCACCAACGCCCGCCTGGCCCAGGACGTCTACGAGCTCGTCGTGAGCCTCGGGTACAAGTGCGGTCGACGCACCAAGCAGGTCCAGGGGCGCTCACCCGAGTCGTCGACCTGCTACGTCCTCAACTTCTCCACGACAGACGATGTCTTCCGCCTCGAGCGCAAGCACCTGTTGCACAAGGAGGAGCGACCGGCGACGACGACACGGATCGGACGCCGCTACATCACCGCGGTCCGCGAGGTCGACAGCGTGCCGGTCCGCTGTGTCCAGGTGGACAACGAGGACCACCTGTACCTCGCGGGAGAGTCGATGATCCCGACGCACAACTCCACGCTGGCCCTGGACTTCTGCCGGGCGGCGTCGATCCAGAACAACCTCACGAGCGCCTTCTTCAGCCTCGAGATGACGCGTTCGGAGATCACCATGCGCCTGCTCTCGGCGGAGGCGAAGGTGCCGCTCAACCACATCCGCAACGGCGCCATGAACGACGACGACTGGGCCAAGCTGGCGCGCAAGATGGGTGAGGTCTCCTCGGCGCCGATCTTCATCGACGACTCGCCGAACATGACGATGATGGAGATCCGGGCGAAGGCGCGCCGGCTCAAGCAACGCCACGACCTCAAGCTCATGGTGATCGACTACCTCCAGTTGATGACCTCGGGCCGCAAGGTCGAGTCGCGCCAGCTGGAGGTCTCGGAGTTCTCGCGCCAGATCAAGCTGCTCGCCAAGGAGCTCGAGATCCCGATCATCGCGCTCTCCCAGCTCAACCGTGGCCCCGAGCAGCGCGGCGACAAGCGCCCGATGATGAGCGACCTGCGTGAGTCGGGTTGCCTGACGGCGGAGACCCGGCTGCTGCGCGCGGACAACAACGCCGAGGTGACACTGGGCGAGCTGCTCACGACCGGTGCGTGTGACGTTCCCGTGTGGGCGCTCGACGAGCGGCTCAAGCTGGTGCCGCGCACGCTCACGCACGCGTTCCCGAGCGGGACGAAGCAGACCTACCGCGTCACCCTTGGCTCCGGCCGCACCGTGGAGGCGACCGGCAACCACCCGTTCCTCACCTACGACGGCTGGGTGCCGCTCGCCGAGCTGACCGTCGGGTCGCGGGTGGGCTCCGTCCGGCACGTGCCACCGCCGCTGCAGATCACCCCGCGCGACGCCGACGAGGTCGTGCTGCTGGCCCACCTGCTCGGCGACGGCTCATTCGTGCGGCGGCAGCCGATCCGCTACGCCAGCGTCGACGAGGCCAACCTGGACGCGGTGGCTGAGGCCGCTCACCGACGGTTCGGCATCACGGCCGTGCGCGACGAGTACGCCGCTGCTCGCGTCACCACCCTCCGCCTGCCCGCGCCGTACCGGCTCGCCCGCGGCCGGCGGAACCCGATCGCCGCCTGGCTGGACGAGGACGGTCTCTTCGGGCTGCGCAGCCACGAGAAGTTCGTGCCCGACTGGGTGTTCGGCCTCCCCAAGGAGCAGGTGGGACTCTTCCTCCGGCACCTGTGGGCCACCGACGGCTGTGTGCACCTCGACGAGAAGCGCGGGATGGGTCGGGTGTACTACGCCAGCACCAGCCGGCGGCTGGCCGATGATGTCGCTCGGCTCCTCGCCCGCTACAACGTCTTCACCCGGATCAAGCGGGCCCGGAAGAACGGCTACCGCGACGGCTGGCACGTGCACGTGGTGGGCGCGGAGAACCAGTTGCGCTTCCTCGAGGACATCGGCGTTCACGGCGCTCGAGCGGCCCAGGTCGAGCGGCTCGCCGCCCACCTCCGCGGGGTCCGGCCCAACACCAACCTCGACACCGTGCCGACCGAGGTGTGGGGCCGCGTCCGCGAGGTGCTCGCCGACCAAGGCATGACCCAGCGTGAGTTCGCCGCCGCGATGGGGACGTCCTACGGTGGTTCTTCGATGTGGAAGGCCGCGCCGAGCCGGCAGCGGATGGCTCGAGTCGCCGACGTGCTCGGTAACGCCGACCTCGAAGTGCTGGCGACCAACGACATCTACTGGGACAGCGTCGCGTCGATCGAGCCGTGCGGCGAGCAGGAGGTGTACGACGCGACGGTGCTGGGCGTGCACAACTTCGTCGCCAACGGCATCGCCCTGCACAACAGCATCGAGCAGGACGCGGACATGGTGGTGCTGTTGCACCGTGACGACGTCTACGAGAAGGAGTCGACGCGGCCCGGCGAGGCCGACCTCATCGTGGCGAAGCACCGCAACGGTCCGACCCGGGACATCACGGTCGCCTTCCAGGGCCACTACTCACGCTTCGTCGACATGGCCCACTGAGACTTGCCGATCGCCGACGAGGAGTCGATGCGTGTCGGTGGCCGCGACTACTGCAGCCTGCGCCAGCGGTGGCTGCTCAATCGTCGAACGCCGCGACGTAGGCGTCGACGACCTGCTGGTCGAGGGCGAGGTCGATACGCAGGACCGTCTGGTCGTTGACGACGATCCGTTCGTAGGCCTGGTCGAGGCCAGCCCGGTCGAGAGCTCGCGCATCGCCGATGGCGCGCTCAGGTCTCCCTGTTCGACCGGCTGGGCCCCGAAGGCAGGTCCGACAGGGGCTCGCGCCTCAGCGGAAGCAGCCCCCAAGCGCGGGCGCGTGAGATGGCCTCCGCCCGGTCGCTGGTGCCGAGCTTCTTGTAGAGGCTGCGTTGCTGGGTCCGGACCGTGTTGTACGACACCACCGCCCGGTCCGCGAGCTGCTGCGTCGTCAGCCCCTCGGCCAAGCCGTTCAGCACGTCCTGCTCGCGTTCGGTGACGTCGATCAGCGTGACGGCCGCGGGGAACAGGTCGGGGGCCGAGGCGAGCGGGTCACGAGCCAGGAAGTCAGCCGCAGCCGGGCACGACGCCGCGAGCGCGCCGAGCTCGGCCCGGGGGACGGTGGTGAACGGACGCACGGCGCCGGTGGCGCGGGCGATCGAGACGGCTCGCCCGAGGGCGTCGAGCGCGATCCGCCGATCGCCCAGCCGATCCGCGGCGACGGCTCGGACCACCAGCATCTCGAGCCGGTGTCGCGGGGAGCCGGCCGCTGCCCATCCGACGTCCGCGGTCAGTCGCAGTGCGGCCTCGTCATCGCCCGAGAGCAGAGCGAGCCGTGCGCGACCCGGCCGGAGCGCCGGATGCTCCCGGTAGGGCCCCTCCAGCACGCTGCGAGCGAGGTTCCCGCGTCCCAGGGACAGCAGCAGCGACGCCTCGACGGCGGCCAGGTAGGCGCCGGCGGTCGAGCGCCTGTGGTCCAGCGACGGGGCCCCCTGGCGCCATTGCTCGAGGCGGTCCAGGACGTCCGCGGAGGTCCCGAGGTGGACGGCGAGGAGCCCCTGGGTGCCCACGAGGAACGGCCACAGCTCCTGCGCGTCGGTCTGCCACGACTCGACGGCTTGCTCGACGGCCCTCGCGCGGTCGACGTCGAGCCGGTCCAAGGCTTCGAGCAGGACGGCGGTGCCGGCGATGATGCCGACCCGCGGGAGCATGGGGCGAGGCGCCTGCGGGGCGGCGTCGTACCGCGCGAGCCACTTCCGGGTGAGCGGCAGGTCCCCGGCCACGGCGTACGTCAGCGCAAGGTGCGCAGCTGCCACCGGCTCGACGTAGCCGACGGCGTCGTCGCCGCTGTGGACGTGTGCCAGTCGCATCGAGCGCTGGGCCGGCGACAGGTCCCCGGCGAACAAGTGGGCCAGGCCGACCTCGAGCTGCACCGAGGGGTAGAGCGGCACGACCGCGCCGGGGTGCGCGGCGCGTGCCGCCTCGGTGACCTGCCGGAGCCGCTCGCCGTAGGTCTGCGCCGCCTGGAACGCACCGCGGAGCCGGAGCGCCACGAGCACCGGCAGGCCACGGTCGATGACTTCGGCGCCGTCGGGCCGTGACCCGAGGGCGGTCAGCTCGGTCGAGGACTCCGGCAGCTCCACCATGATGCGGCGCAGGTACGTGTCAGGAACCCGGAGCTGGATGTCGCGCAGGGCCAGGGCGCGTGAGCTCGTGGCGACGGCCTCCAACGGTGTCGCTCGGAAAGCCTCGTACAGCTCGTCGGGGTGCTCGGTGCCGAGGAGCATCCACGCGGAGTCGATGACATGGACGATCAACGACCAGTCCTGCGAGTGGACCGCGTGGCGCAGCGCGCGGGCGGGCTCGTCCGCAGCCAGGTACCAGTGAGCGAGCCGGGTGTGCAGCTCAGCCAGCTGCTCCGGAAGGCTGCGCTCCAGCTCGGCCATCAGTGCGCGGCGCGCGGCCGCGGGCCACCGGTACACCCAGTTGTCCCCGTGCCGCTCGGCGACCAACAACCCGTCCGAGACCAGCTCGTCGATGCGCGGCTTCAGCTCCTGCTCGTCCGTGAGCAGCTCGGCCGTCGCCACCGTGAAGTGGTCCGGCAACGAGGTGAGGAGCGCGACCCGCATCCGCTTCCCGTCGCAGTTCTCCGCGAGCAGCCGGTCACGCAGGTAGTCCGCGGCGACCCGGCCGACGACGGCCGCCACCGCGGCGGCTCCGTCGATGGGCTCGTCACGGAGCCGGAGGACGACGGCGCGCGTCGGCTCCGGCCAGCCGCCGGCCTCCTCGCGCAGTGCCGGCGCCAGCGATGCGGACGTGGTCAGGCCTGCGGCCGCCATCAGGTCGGCGGTCTCGTCGGTGGTGAGCCGGAGGTCGCACGCCCCGACGACGGTCAGGTCGATGCCGAGATGCCGTGGCGCCCCGAACCAACGGTGGCTGCGGAGGGTGGCGATGACCCGCAGAGCCGGGACGTGCCGGGCGATGTCGGCGAGCATGACATCTGCCTCGGGGTCGGAGGCGCGGTCGAAGCCGTCCACGACGAGCGCGACCGGTGTCGGCGCCTCGAGCAGGGCACGTTCGACCAGGCCCGTCAACGGGTACACCTCGAGGGGCCACGACTCCCTCGGGGGGACGGGCACCCCGGAGTCGGCGAGCACCTCCAGCAGCCCGGCCCAGAACGAGCTGGCGTCCCTCGCTCCACGCCGCAGGCGGAACCACGCCACGGTCAGGCTCTCGGGATCTTGGCGGGCCGCCCACTGGGCCACCAGCGTGGTCTTGCCGAAGCCGGCCGGTGCCCGGAGCAGCGTGAGCGGCGCGGCTTGGTCGAGCAGGGCGAGAAGTCGCGGGCGATCGGCCAGGACCGGGGGCAGCCGTGGCGCGCGGTCTATCCGCCGTACGGCGACCAGTGGAGCACCCGAGTCCTGGCCCGAGGAGGATCGTGCGGGGCCAGGTTGCTTCACCGTCGAACGCCCACTCCTCTCTCGGTTCGCCCACGCAGGGGAGGACTGTGACGAGGCACCCGCCGCGGTGGATCCAGCGGGGCTCACCGGCGTGCGGTACCAGCGCAGCCAAGGCTATCCGCGATCCGCCGCGGCGCGTCGGAGAGGACTGGACCGGCCCCGGTGAGTCTCCCGGTGAAATGTCGGGGACGCCTCGGACGAGGGGCGGCGCCGACGAGGGTCGGGCCGGTGAACCGCCCGGTGAAGCGCGCCCCGAGGGGCGCCGGCGGCCACGTGGACCCTGCAGGGTGCGTCCCGAAGGCGCACATCGGGGTCGCGCCAGTCGTGGTTCCCCGTGTGCGGTGCTCCCCCCGCTGTCTTCCAGTCGTAAGGACTACACACATGGGTTCCCCCGCCCTCCGCTCGGTCATACGTCGAACCCCGTCCATCACCACCGTGGCCGGTGGAGGTGAACCACGTGCGGACCACGGGGGGAGCGACCGTGACCGACCGACGTCCTCGGACGGCCGGGTGTCGGTCGGCGGCCACGTGACGGCTCGCGCGGGCGGCCTCCGATGAGGCGCCTCCGCCGTGCCGACCGGGCCGCGCGCAGCGGCGGCGCCTCCGCGAGGCGCTCGCTGCAACGCGTGATCGGGCACGGCACCGCTGTGCTCGCCGTGTCGCTGGGATCGATGAGCGCCTACCCGTTGCCGAGCTCCGCCCTCGACGAGCCCTCACGCGCGCCCGTAGGGGCCATGGCCCTCTCGCCGACCCAGGCCTGGGTCACCGGCGTCTCGGGGGTGACCGGGTCCGGAGTGGGCGCCACGCGGACCCTGACCTTCGACACGGGCCTCACCGCGACCGAGGAGACCACCGGGGTCACCGGGTCCTGTGCGCCGTTCGGAGCGGGCGGCGCCATCGCTGGTGAGACCAACGTGCCGGCGTTCCTCGAGCCGGACCCGACCACCGCGGTCCGCGGTGCCAACTCCAACTGCATGGGCCCGCCGGCCGGCGGCGGGTCCCGCACCTCGCGCGTCGAGCTGAGCAAGCCCGTCATCGCGCCCGTCGTGCACGTCGTCAACCTCGACGCGTCGCGGCTCGGGATCACCGGTACGGGTCTCTCGCTGACCCAGCTCGCCAAGAACAACGCCCTGGAGGTCGCCGGCACCACGCTCAACACGACCCTGCAGCAGGCGCTGCAGAACGGCTGCGCAGCGAACGACGGGACGAACCCCAACGGAGGCTGCGGCTCGTTCCGGCTGACGGCGTCCTCGCCGGTCACCGCCTTCAACCTCGCCAACAACACGGCGAACAGCCCGCTCACCACGGCGTACAACGACTCCTGGAGCTACACGCTCTCCTACCCGACCGCGCCGCTCACCAAGGCGTTCAGCCCCTCGCGCATCCCCGTCGGGTCCACCGCCGAGCTGACCTTCACCATCGACAACCCGGACGACCCCACGCAGCCGACCCTGTCGCCGATGGGCTTCACCGACGCGCTGCCCACCGGTGTGGAGGTGGCCGACGCCGATGTCACGGTCACGCCCAGCTGCGGCTCGCCGACCGTCACCGTGGCCGCCGGCGACACCGAGGTCACCGCCACCGGTGTCGGCGTGGCTCCGGGAGCCAGCTGCTCGATCACCGTGAACGTCACCTCCGACACTGTCGGGTCCTACGTCAACGACACCGACAACCTGTCGACCACCGTCGCCAACCTCGTCCCCGACGCCGACACCACGCTCGAGGTCTTCGGGTCGGCGCCTGCGGTTCCGTTCGCGTGTGCTCCTGGTGCGGCGGGCACGCTGTTCCAGTCGGAGCCGGTCGACGTGTTCGCGGTCGACCTGATCACCGGTGAGAGCTCGCAGGTGGCGACCGATGCCGATCCTCGCAACGTCAACGCCGTGGGGTTCAACCCGGTCGACGGCTACGTGTACGGGATGGGGTACAGCGGTGCGGGCACGCCGACCATCAAGCGGGTTGCTGGGGACTGGACGATGCGCGACCTGGGACTGCCGACCAACTGGGCCGGGTTCCCGGGCATCCCGGCGGACTGGAACGGCTCCGCGCACGTCGGTGAGTTCGACGCCGACGGCCACCTGTGGATCAGCAACGGCACGAGCTGGGCGGAGATCGACCTCAGTGACCCCTCGTCACCGACGTACCTGGAGGTCGTTGACGCCGGCGCGTTGACCCCGCCGCCGGGGTGGGTCGCGGGCTACGACTGGGGCTTCAACGTCGAGGACGGCGACCTCTACATGCTCGCCTTCAACAGCCCGGCCACGACGCCGCGACGGTTCGCGTTGATGCGGTTCGACACCGACACGCACGCCACGTCGGTGGTCGGCACGCCGCTGGGGGCGCTGGAGCACCCGGACGGGCAGTACGCGGGTGCGTTCGGTGCGGTCTACTCCGACCCGGACGGCTTCCTCTACGCCTCGGACAACACCACTGGTGGCATCTGGCGCGTCGACATGGGCTCGGCGGCCGGCGCGTTCTTCGCGGAGGGTCCGGCCTCGGCGGCCAACGACGGTGCGCGGTGCTTCAACTCCCCGCTCCCGATCGACTTCGGTGACGCCCCGGACAGCTACGGCACCAGCCTGGGCTCCGACGGGCCGCGGCACAGCATCCCGGGCTACGACGACGCGGCCGGCACGGCGCCGTTGCGGCTGGGTGCGGCGATCGACTTCGAGAGCGACGGCCAGCCGGGTGCGGCGGCCGACGGTGATGGTGCCGACGAGGACGCGGTGGCTGACCCGATCGAGCTGGTCCCGGGCCGCGCGACCACGGTGACCGTCTCGGCGACCAACGACACCGACCAGCCGGCGACGCTGGCGGGCTGGGTCGACCTCGACGGCGACGGCCGGTTCGGCAACGGGGCCGAGCGGGTGGTCGTCGACCTC
>NZ_JBNCOG010000040.1:0-34410 GCF_051280745.1 Nocardioides ureilyticus
TCCTCGCCTCCTCCGCCTCCGACTACGTCAACGGGCATGTGCTCGTCGTCGACGGTGGCTACCTCGTCCGCTGACCCTCCGGGCAGCCGCAACCACGAAGGAGACCCCATGGTCGCCTCCCGATCCACCCTCGACCGCGACGCTGTCGTCGCCGCCCTGGTCGACCTCCTCGGACCCGAGCTGGTCGACACCGACGAGTCCCGGCTCCGGAGCAGCAGCGTCGACCGGTTCCGGAAGTACACCGCCGTCCACGGGATCTTCGACGGCCCGTTCCCCGCGGCGATCGTCCACCCCACCTCGACGGAGCAGGTCGCCGCCGTCCTGGCTCTCGCCGAGCGCGAGCGGATCGCGGTCGTGCCCCGCACCGGTGGCACGAGCACTGAGGGCGGGCTCGAGACCGTCGTGGAGGACTCGGTGGTGCTGGACGGCTCGCGGATGGCGGAGATCCTGCACGTCGACGCCGAGAACATGATGGCGACCGCACAGTGCGGCGTACCGCTGCAGCGCCTCGAGGACGAGCTGCGGGCCCGGGGCCTGACGACGGGGCACTCGCCGCAGTCGAAGCCGATCGCACAGATGGGCGGGCTCGTCGCGACGCGGTCCATCGGCCAGTTCTCCACGCTCTACGGCGCGATCGAGGACATGGTCGTCGGTGTCGAGGCCGTCTTCCCCGGTGGGCGGGTCGCCCGGGTGAAGAACGTGCCTCGACGCGCCGCCGGCCCGGACATCCGACACGTGGTGATCGGCAACGAGGGCGCCCTGTGCTTCATCACGGAGGTCACCGTGAAGGTGTTCCCGTGGCACCCGGGCACCACCCGGTTCCACGGCTTCCTCGTGCCGGACTTCACGGACGGCGTCCGACTCCTGCGGGAGATCGTGACGGCGGGCTACCGACCATCAGTCGCCCGGCTCTACTCCCCCGAGGACGCACGCCAGCACTTCCCTGACCACCCGATGGACCAGAACCTCGTGGTCCTCAGTGCCGAGGGTCCCGGGCCGCTGGTCGCCGCGACCTCCGGCGCCATCGTCGAGGCGGCGGGCACCATCGAGCACGAGCCGGTGCCCGAGGACGCGATCCGGAGCTGGTTCGAGGGCCTGAACTGGGGGCAGGACAAGATCGACGCCGAGCGTCGGAGCATGCGGGAGACCGCCCACCTCGGCTACACCACCGAGGTCTCGGTGGACTGGTCGCGCACGGCCGAGCTGTACGAGGCCGTCATGACGCGCATTCGCAGCACCTTCCCGCGGGCCGGCGACCTCACCCTGCTGGGGGCGCACTCGTCGCACTCCTACCAGACCGGCACCAACCTGTACTTCGTCTACGACTACCGGATCAGCTGTGAGCCGCGCGAGGAGATCGAGGAGTACCACCTGCCGCTCAACGCGATCATCGTCGAGGAGGCGCTGCGGGTCGGAGGGTCGATGGTGCACCACCACGGCGTGGGCAAGTACCGGACGCCGTGGGTGCAGGACGAGCACGGCAGTGCCTACTACCTGCTGGCCGGACTCAAGCGAGCCTTCGACCCGCACAACGTCATGAACCCCGGATCGGTCTACCCGATCGACGCCCGTGGCGACGCGGTGCTCGGGGAGGACGGCGGGGCGTGACGGTCTTCTTCTTGGCAATCGACGGTGGGTCGCAGAGCACCAAGGTCTCGGTGATCGACCAGTGGGGCGCGACCCACGCGTCGGCAGCCGTGGCGCTCCGTCCCTACGAACTCGGTCCCGGTGGACGCGCCGTCCACCCCGGCGACGACTTGTGGGACACGGTGGTGCGCGCGAGCCGGCAGGCCCTGGAGCGCTTCGGGCTCGCCGGCGGGCGGGCCGAGGAGATCGGCGCCGTCGGGCTGTGCGGCATCCGGTTCTGTCGCGCCCTCGTCCGCGGGGACGGACGGCTCGCCGAGCCGGTGCAGAGCTGGATGGACCCCCGCGTCTCCCAGCCTCTGGAGGCAGTGGGGCCCGAGGTGTCGCTGGTGGCCAGTGCCGGTGGCTACCTCGCCGTCCGGCTCACCGGCGAGCGCCGCGACAGCGCCGCCAGCTACCAGGGCATGTGGCCCATCGACCCGGTGGCGCGGAGATGGTCGACGTCGGCCGAGGAGCTGGCGCGCACCGGCATGCCGCTCGACCTGCTGCCCGAGCTCGTCGACCCCGGTGGTCTCCTCGGCCATGTGACGACGGACGCGGCTGCCGACACCGGCATCCCGGTCGGGTTGCCGGTGCACGCGACGGGCAACGACAAGGCCGTCGAGGCGCTCGGCTCGGGTCTCGTCCGCGGCGGCACGGTGCTGCTCTCCCTCGGCACCTACATCGCCTCCATGACCGTCGGTGACGGCATGCCGCCGGCCGACGACCGGTACTGGGTGAACGCCGCCGCGGTCCCGGGCCGCCAGCTCTTCGAGAGCGTCGGCATCCGGCGCGGGATGTGGACGGTCAGCTGGGTCCGACAGCTCGTCTCTGCAGCGGCCGTCGACCCCGACCCCGCCGCGGTCCACCAGTGGCTCGAGGGCCAGGCCGGGGAGGTCCCGCCCGGCTGTGGTGGCCTGATGACCGTTCCTGACTGGCTGGCTCCTGGCCATGCGCCGTACCGGCGCGGGGCCATCCTGGGGCTCGACGGCTCCCACGGACCCGGCCACGTCTACCGCTCGGTGCTCGAGGGGATCCTCCTGACCATGCGCGGGCACACGGAGGCGATGGAGCAGGCGCTGGGGCTCGCGCCGCAGGTGCTCGTGCTCTCGGGTGGCGGATCACGTTCCCGGCTGATGAGCCAGATCGCCGCCGACGTGTTCGGGCGGCCCGTCGAGCGCGCCGCCGTCTCGGACGCCGCGGGCCTCGGTGCCGCGGTCTGCGCCGCGGTGGGCCACGGCACCTATCCCGACTTCGACGCCGCCGTCGCCGCGATGGTCCGGCCGGGCGAGGTGCTCGAGCCGGATGCGGCGGCCAGCGGGCGCTACGCGAACGTGGTCGCTGCGTACGCCTCGTTGACCGAGTTCACCGACCCGATGTTCCGGCGGCTGGCCGCCCTGGGGCGCTGACCGCCGGCATCCGACCCGGGTTGCGCGCAAGGTCACATACCGAGGGTCTGTTCCGTACCAGCCTGCTGAACTACGTTCAACAGCATGCTGCGCCGCGTCACGTCCCTGCTCGCCGGCCTCTCCGTGACGGCTCTGGCCGCCACCGCGCTCGCCGTGCCGACCGCACCGGCGCTCGCCGGCACCGCGACGACCCCGCAGGTCGACGAGCGCCGGGCGCGCCCCGCCGTGGCCACCCGGGGCGTGGCCTTCGAGGTCGCCAACCGCAACGAGACGTCGGTGCCCTGCGTCGCCAGCGGCGAGCAGCACACGGTGCGCGGGCGCCTGGTCGGCCCGCGCCGCGCCGTGCTCGGCAAGTCCGGCGTGCTGCGGGTCAACGTGCTCGTCCACGACGCCGGCACCGGCGCCTGGTTCTGGAACATGCGGCGCACCCCGGCCGTCGACTACGCCACCCGCCTGGCCCGCCGCGGCGAGACGTCGCTGGTCCTCGACCGCCTGGGCTACGACCGCAGCCCGCTGCCCAACGGTGACGCGACCTGCCTCGGCGCGCAGGCGCAGATGCTCCACCAGGTCGTCCAGCACCTGTACGCCGGCAAGTACGTCTACACCGGCGGCGGCGCCCACCCGCTCGACCCGCCCCACGCCGCCCACGTCGTCGTGCACGGGCACGGCACCGGCGCCACCGTGGCGCAGCTCGAGGCGGCGGAGTTCGACGACACGGCGGGCTTGGTCCTCATGTCGGCCCCGACGCCGGCTCCCAAGCAGCTGGCCCTCTCCGAGGCCGCCCGGCAGTCGATGGCCTGCCTCACCGGCGACGACTACGCGGCGTACGGCGAGACGCCGGCCGACTTCCGCCGGCTGCTGTTCGCCTCCGCGACCCCTGCGGTCCGCAAGCTCGCCAGCCGGCAGCGCAACGCCACGCCCTGCGGCGACGTCACCAGCCTGCTCGGCGCGGTGACCTCCTCCACCGCCGGCTCGGGCAAGATCGAGGTGCCGGTGCTGCTGCTGACCGGGGCGCGCGACGCCCGGGTCCGCGCGCTCGGTGCCGACGAGGCGCGCCGGATGTTCCGCTCCAGCGAGGACGTCACCGCCCGCATCGTGCCCGGCGCCGGCAGCGCGCTGCCGCTCGAGGCGCGCGCGGGCCAGGTGCGGCGTACCGTGCTCCGTTGGCTCGACCGGCTCTGACGCCCTCTTCTCCGCCGGTGGCTATCCCGCCGGAGTGCCCCCGCGACCGGCGCGCCACTCCTCGGCCAGGATGGCGTAGGCGTAGCTGTCCAGCCAGCGGCCCGAGCGGTGCAGCGCGTCGCGGACGAAGTGGGCCTCGCGCCGCATGCCGAGCCGCTCCATGACCCGCCACGACGGCACGTTGTCGGCGAAGCAGTCCGCCACGACCCGCCGCAGCCCGAGCTCCTCGAAGCACACCCGCAGCAGCTCGGCGGCCGCCTCGGTCGCGTAGCCCTGCCCGCCGTGGTCGCGGTGGATGACCCACCCGACCTCCGCCTGGACGCCCAGCGCCTGCTCGGCGACCTCGGCCTGCGCCCACGGGTCCTGCACCTTCAGCATGAGGTCGCCGATCATGAGGTTGCCCTCCGGGCGCACCAGCTCCACCGCGAGCAGGTGGTCGAGGCGGTCGGACCGCACGTGGCCCTCGACGTACGACGCGTGGTCGGTCGCCGCGCGGATGACCCACTCGCAGGCCTCCGGGTGGCGCCGCACCTCCCAGCTGGCCTCGGCGTCCTCCGCGCGGGCGCGCCGGACCAGCAGCCGCTCGGTGCGCAAGGGCCACGCGACGGTGGCCAGGTCCCGCGAGGGCCGGTCCGCCTCACCCACGGCGGCTGCGCCGCGAGCCACGCGCAGGCAGGACGCGTCCCGCCCAGAGCGCCCAGGCGACGAGGACCGGCTGGAAGAACAGCCGCACCAGCCGTTTGGCGTCGGTGTCGAGGCCGAACGCGTCGGTGCCCTCGACGTACTGCGCGACGTTGCCGGGGAAGATGACGACGTAGAAGGCCGCCAGCAGTGCGCCGACGGTCCGCTGGTGGCGCGGGAGCGCCACGAACGCCGCACCGAGGCCGACCTCGACGACGCCGGAGCCCAGCACGACGAGGTCCTCGTCCACCGGGAACCACGACGGCACCTGGGCGCGGAACTCCTGGCGCTGCGTGGTCAGGTGCGCCACCCCGGCGCCGACCATGATCGAGCCGAGTGCGACGCGGGCGACGGTGCGGGCGAGGGTCATGGGGCGAGACTAGGGCGAGGAGCGGCCCCACGGCAGACTGGCCGGGTGAACGAGTCGGTGAGGGAGATGGCCGCCCGCGCGGTGACGTCGGCGACGACCGTCGGCCGGGAGGTGCAGGCGCGGATCTACCGCGAGGGGGTCTTCGGGCGTCGGCCGGTGGTGCCGGTGGAGCCTGCTGCGCTCGAGGCGGCGGCCGAGCGACGGATGAGCGCCGAGGCGTGGTCCTACGTCGCCGGGGGCGCCGGCCAGCAGCGGACCGTGCGCGCCAACACCGAGGCCTTCGGCCGGCACCGGATCGTGCCGCGGATGCTGGTCGACGTGGAGGAGCGCGACCAGTCGGTCGAGCTGTTCGGGCGGCGGCTGCCCTCGCCGTACCTGCTCGCCCCGATCGGCGTGCTGGAGATGGCGCACCGCGAGGCCGAGCACGCCGTCGCCCGGGCCGCCCGGTCGCTCGGGGTGCCGATGGTGCTCTCCACGCAGGCGTCGGTGCCGATGGAGGAGGTCGCCCGCGAGCTCGGCGAGACGCCGCGGTGGTACCAGCTCTACTGGTCCAACGACGACGGCGTGGTCGACTCCTTCGTGCGCCGCGCGGAGGAGATCGGCAGCGACGCGCTCGTCGTCACCCTCGACACGCACGTGCTCGGCTGGCGCACCCGGGACCTGGACCTGGCCTACCTGCCGTTCGCGCGGGCGGAGGGGATCGCGCAGTACACCAGCGACCCGCACTTCCGCCGGCTCGCGGAGGAGCGCGCCGCGAACCCGCCGCAGCCTGCGGGACCGCAGCCCCGCCCGACGCCCGCGGCGGTGCGGGCACTGCTCTCGATGACCCGGCACTACCCCGGCCGCTTCCTCGACAACCTGCGCTCGCCGGTGCCCCGGGCTGCGGTCGAGACCTTCCTCGACGTCTTCTCCCGGTCCTCGCTGACGTGGGACGACCTCGCCTACCTGCGCGAGCGCACCTCGCTGCCGATCGTGCTCAAGGGCATCCAGGACCCGCGGGACGCGCAGCTCGCGCTCGAGCACGGGGTCGACGGCATCGTGGTCTCCAACCACGGCGGCCGGCAGGTCGACGGGGCGATCGCCGCGCTCGACGCCCTGCCCGGCGTGGTCGAGACCGTCGGGGGACGCGTGCCGGTCCTCTTCGACAGCGGCCTGCGCAGCGGCGCCGACGCCTTCACGGCACTGGCGCTCGGGGCCGATGCGCTCCTCCTCGGCCGGCCGTGGGTCTACGGGCTCGCCCTCGCCGGCGAGGACGGCGTGCGCGCGGTGCTCGAGCACTTCATGGCCGAGCTGGACCTGACCATGGCGCTGAGCGGGGTCACCGACGTGGCCGGCATCAGTCGCGACCTCCTCGCCTGACGTGGCCGGTCGCCACGCCAGGAGCACCGGCCACGCGCACGGCCACGCGCACGGGCACGGTGCTGCCGAGGTCGACGTACGCCGCCGCCCGCGGGCGGTCCTCCTGGGGACGCTCGCCGCCCTCGGGATCGCGACGCTGGTCGGCCTGGTGATGCTGTGGCCGGACGGCGACCGCGCCGAGGAGATCCGCGACGACGTCGTGTTCCAGGCGCCGGGGGTGACCTTCGCGGCCGCCACCGTCCAGGAGCTCGAGGGGACGACCGCCACGGTCGAGATCGACGAGGGCGCCGACGCGGGTCAGACCCGGACCCTGGAGCTGCCGCCGGAGGTCGTCGACTCCGGCGTGGAGCAGGGCGACGAGCTGCGGCTGCTCGCCCAGCCGTCCCAGGAGAGCGGCGCCGACGGCGAGCTGACCTACACCTACTTCGGGACCGACCGCTCGGGCGTGCTGTGGGCGCTCACGGCGCTCCTCGTCCTCGTGGTGCTCGCGGTCGCCCGCTGGCGGGGCCTGCTGGGGCTGCTCGGCCTGGTCTTCGCGGGTGCGGTGCTGGCGGGGTTCGTGCTGCCCGCGCTCCTCGTCGGGGAGTCCGGGCTGGCCGTGGCGCTGGTGGGCTCGGCGCTCATCATGTACGTCGTCCTCTACACCACCCACGGGTTCTCGCTGCGCACGAGCGCGGCGCTCGCCGGCACCCTGGCCGGCCTGGCGGTGACCGCGGCGCTCGGCGTGCTCGCCACCGGAGCGGCCCGGCTGACCGGCGTCGCGGGGGAGGCGCCCGCCCGGCTCAACAGCTTCGTGCCCGGGCTCGACCTGCCCGGCCTCTTCACCGCCGCCCTGGTCATCGCCGGCCTCGGCGTGCTCAACGACGTCACCATCACCCAGAGCTCGGCGGTCTGGGAGCTGCGCGCGGCCGCGCCGGGGATGAGCCGGCGCACCCTCTTCGGCAGCGGCATGCGGATCGGGCGCGACCACATCGCCTCGACCATCTACACGATCGTCTTCGCCTACGCCGGCACGGCGCTCACCGTCCTCCTCGTGCTGCAGCTCTACGGCCTCCCGTGGGGGGTCGTGCTGACCACCGAGGACTTCGCCGAGGAGGTCGTGCGGACGCTGGTGAGCAGCACCGGCCTGGTGCTGGCGGTGCCGATCACCACCGCCATCGCGGTCTGGACCGTGTCGGGGCCGGTCGAGGCCGTCTGACGAGCGCCGTCCGGTGGCGGGAACGATCGTGGTGGGGCCCGTCAGGCAGGCTGGGTCCATGACCCCCCGCCTCGTGCTGCTCGACGTCAACGAGACCCTCTCCGATCTCGCGCCGATGGGGGAGGCGTTCGCGGAGGCAGGTGCCCCGGGCGCCGCCCCGACCTGGTTCGCCTCCGTGCTCCGTGACGGCTTCGCGCTCGCCGCGGCGGGGGCTGCCGCCCCCTTCGCGGACCTGGCCCGCTACCACCTCGGCCGCCTCGTGGGCGAGGAGCAGGTCGAGCCGTTGATGAGCGCCTTCACCGGCCTCGACGTCCACCCGGATGTCCGCGCCGGTCTCCCGGCGCTCGCGGCGACCGGTGTCCGGATCGCCACCCTCAGCAACGGCTCGGCCTCGGTGGCCGAGGGGCTGCTGGAGCGCGCCGGGCTCCGGGAGCACGTGGAGGCCTGCCTCTCGGTCGAGGGGGCCGGCGTGTGGAAGCCCGACCCGCGCTCCTACCACTGGGCCCTCGACGAGCTCGGGGTCGCGCCGGAGGAGGCGGTGCTCGCGGCCGTCCACCCGTGGGACACCGACGGCGCCGTCCGGGCGGGGCTGGGCGCCGCCTGGGTCGACCGCGCGGGCACCCGCTACCCGCCGTACTGCCGGCCGCCGAGCCTCACCGTCCGCTCCTTCGCCGACCTCCCGCGGGCGCTGGGCTGATCGTCCGGGTACCGCGTAGGGCAGGGTGGGCCCGTGCACCACGTCGGGATCGACCTCGCCTGGGGCGAGCGCCAGCCCACCGGCCTCGCCGTCCTCGACGAGGCCGGCGCGCTCGTGCACGTCTCCACCGTCCGCACCGACGACGAGGTGGTCGAGGCGCTGGCGCCGTACGTCGAGGGGCCCTGCCTCGTCGCCATCGACGCGCCGCTCGTGGTGCGCAACGAGACCGGCTCCCGCCCGGCTGAGAAGGCGCTGACCCGCGACTTCCGCCGGTTCGAGGCCGGCTGCCACCCCTCCAACCTCGCCAAGCCCGAGTTCCGCGACGGCCCCCGGGGCGCCCGGATCTGCAAGCGGCTCGGGCTCGACCTCGACCCGCGCTCGGGCCGGGCCCGCCGGGCGATCGAGGTCTACCCGCACCCGGCGACGATCGTCCTCTTCGGCCTGCCCCGGACGCTGAAGTACAAGGACAAGCGCGGCCGCGACGTCGAGCTGCTGCGCAGCGAGCTGCTGACGCTGATGACGCACGTCGAGTCGCTCGTCCGCACCGAGGAGAGCTGGGCGGCGCTGCGCGGCGCGGTCGAGAGCGCGACCCGCAAGAGCCAGCTGCGGGTCGTCGAGGACCAGGTCGACGCGGTGCTCTGCGCGTACGTCGGCCGCTTCGCCGACCGCCACCCCGAGCGGACGACCGTCTACGGCGACCTCGCCGAGGGCTACATCGTCACCCCGTCGCTCCCCGACGGCGCGGCCTCGGTCCGCGCCGCGATCCAGGCGTACGCCGAGGGGCACGCCGAACTCTCGATGGCGGGGCAGCAGGCCCTGGCACTGGTGACCTCGATCCTCGACGAGGCCGGCATCAACTACCTCTCGGTGACCGGCCGGACCAAGTCGGTCGCGTCCTTCGCCGAGAAGGCCGGCCGGCTGCGCGACGGCGAGCCGCTCTACCCCGACCCGCTCACCGACATCACCGACCAGCTCGGCGTCCGGGTGATCACCTACGTGCAGGACGACGTCGAGGCGGTCGCCGGCCTCCTCTCCGACCAGGTGGTCGTCCACGACGACCGCGACATGGGGCAGCAGACGGCCAGCGAGGGCCGGTGGGGGTACGCCTCGCGGCACCTCCTGGTGGCCCTGGACGCCGCACGGGAGTCGCAGCCGGCGTACGCCGCGCTGGCCGGCCGCCTCGCGCAGGTGCAGGTCCGCACGGTGCTGCAGCACGCATGGGCGGAGTTCGAGCACGACATCCGCTACAAGGGCTCGGTGCCCGAGGAGCACGCCCGGGAGTTCGACCGGCGGTTCACGCTGGCCGCCGGGCTGCTGGAGCTGGCAGACCGCGAGTTCTCCACGATCCGCGAGCGGCTGCGGGCCGAGCCGGTCGCCGCCGTGCCGGCCGTCGACGACGACCCGCGACTCGATCCCCGGGAGCTGGCCGCGTTCCTCGCCGGCCAGTACGCCGACGCCGGGTGGTCCCGCACCGAGCACTACGCCTGGATCTCCGGCCTGCTGCTGGAGCTCGGCATCACCTCCCTGGGCGAGCTCGCCGACGTGCTGCGGCCCACGGCGGCCCTGGGCCTCAACGAGCGGATGGACTACCGCTACCCGCCCGGCGCGGTCCGCCGCCTCGACGACGCGCTCCTCGCGGTCTTCGGTGATCGGTACGTCGACCTGCACGGCAACGCGCACCGGGCGCCGCTGCTGCGCCAGCGGCTGGAGAAGCTCCGCGGCTGAGCGAGCCGTTACCCGGTGTTCATCCCAGTGTCCATCACTGCCCGGAGCGGTGCGCGTTGATGGGGTCATGTGCGACGACCACCACCACCATGCCGGGACCCTGCCGACCCGACCGCTCACGCGCCGCACGGCGGTGGCGGGCGCCGGGGCCAGCCTGCTCGTGGCGCAGGCGCTCGGCAACCACACCCCCGCGGTCGCTGCGAGCGGGACCGGCGCCGCCCGCGGGGCGTCGCGGCAGTCCCGGCTGACCCGGGGCACGCGCCTGGTCCACGCCGACCTCCACAACCACACGCTGCTCTCCGACGGAGACGGTGACCCCGCGCTGGCGTTCGACTCGATGCGCAGCGCGGGCCTCGACGTCGCCGCCCTCACCGACCACGCCACCATCTCCGACAACCTGCTCGGCGACGTCCTGGCCGGCATCCTGCCGCAGGAGTACCGCCAGCTCGGCGGCCTCACCCGCAGCGGCTGGAAGCGCACCGGTGAGTACGCCGACGCGGCCAACCACGACGGCGACTTCACCGCCATCCGCGGCTTCGAGTGGTCCGAGCCGCTGATCGGCCACGTCAACGTCTGGTTCACCGAGCACTACGTCGACGTGCTGCAGGCCGGCCTGATGCAGCCGCTCCTCGACTGGCTGCGCCGCAAGCCCGGACTCGTGCTCGACGGCGGTGCCGGCGGGATCGCCGGCTTCAACCACCCCGGTCGGGAGCCGGGCCGGTTCCAGGAGTTCCACTACGACCCGCGCGTGCGCGACCGGATGGTCTCGCTGGAGCTGTTCAACCGCAGGGACGACTACCTCTTCGAGGGGTACGCCGACGGCAAGTCCTCGCCGCTGGTGGCGTGCCTCAACGCGGGCTGGCGGACCGGCATCACCGGCGTCACCGACGAGCACGGCACCGACTGGGGCCACCCGGAGGGCAAGGGCCGCACGGGGCTGTGGGTCAAGGACCACTCGCGGGCGGGGGTGAAGCGGGCGATGCTCAACCGGCGGTTCTTCGCCACCCGCACCTCCGGCCTCCGGGTCGACGCCACGGCGACGCCCAAGGGCGGCAAGCCGGCGCGGATGGGCTCCGTGCTCCGGATGCGCCGCGGCACGGTGAAGATCCAGCTGGACCTGGCGCGGGACCGGTCCTGGCGCGGCCGCCCGCTGACGGTGCAGGTGCTGCGGCCCGGCACGGAGGTGCCGGAGGTCGTCAAGGTCAAGGAGTTCGAGGTCGGCCCCGTGCTGACCTTCCGTGTCAACGTGGACGTCGCCGACGGCGACTGGATGCTGCTCCGCATCGCCGACCCCACCCAGCGCAACGAGACGCCGGGCCCCGCCGGGCATCCCGGCAACGACCTCGGCATCGCCTACACGAGCCCGTGGTGGATCGACCCCAGCTGACCGCCCCTCGTCGGTCGACGCCTGTCGCGACCCGGTCGGTCGTGCGAGGCTGAGGCCATGGCCGAGCGCACCCCGCGTGGGGGTCCACGGAAGAGCAAGCACGCCAAGATGTTGGCGGCCAGCGCCGTGATCGGCGCCGTCGTCGGCGTGGTCACGGTCTACGTCGTCCAGGACGCCTCCGGGCACCCGCCCGTGGTCGAGCAGCGCCGGTAGACCACCTGGCATCGGTGGTCGACCTGTTCGCGTCGGTGGTCGAGCCTGTCGAGACCACGGACCGTCCGCCGCCCGACCGCTCCTACGGCGCTGCGGCGCGGAGCTTCTCCAGCAGCGGCTCGGCGGCCTCGGCGAGGAACCGCTCCTGCAGGGCGTCGCCGACCTGCACGAGCGCGATGTCGGTGAAGCCGGCCTCCCAGAACGCCGAGACCGACTCGACGATCTTGTCGAGGTCCGGGCCGCAGGGGATGCTCTCGGCGACGTCGTCGGGCCGGACGAACTGCGTCGCGCCGGAGAAGCCGGCCGGCGTGGGCAGGTCGGCGTTGACCTTCCACCCGCCCGCGAACCAGCGGAACTGCTCGTGGGCCAGCTGCACGGCCTCGTCCTCGTCCGGGCCCCAACAGATCGGGATCTGACCGACCGCGCGGGCGCCGCCGGAGCCGACCTTCGGCGCCCCCTCGGTGGCGTTCCACGCCTCCACCAGGTCGGCCCGAGGCTCGACCGCCACGAGGTGGTCGGCCAGCGGTGCGAGCTGCTCGATGCCGCGCTCGCCGGCCACGGCGACGCCGATGTCGACGCCCTGCTCGGGCAGGTCCCAGATCCGGGCCGACTCGACGTCGAAGTGCGTGCCGCGGTGGTCGACCAGCTCGCCGGTGTGCAGGGCGCGGATCACCTCGATCGCCTCGGCGAGCATCTCCTGCCGGACCCCCACCGTCGGCCAGCCCTGGCCGACGACGTGCTCGTTGAGGTTCTCCCCGGAGCCCAGGCCCAAGGTGAACCGGCCCTCGGCCAGGAGCTGCAGGGTCGCGGCCTTCTGCGCGACCACGGCGGGGTGGTACCGCGTCGTCGGGCAGGTCACGTAGGTCATCAGGCCGACCCGCTCGGTGGCGTGGGCGATCGCGCCCAGGGTCGTCCAGGCGTACGGCGCGTGGCCCTGCTCGGCCAGCCAGGGGGAGTAGTGGTCGCTGGAGACCTCGAAGTCGAAGCCCGCCCGCTCCGCGGCGACGGCGTACCGCACCAGGTCACGGGGGCCGCTCTGCTCGGTCATGAGGGTGTAGCCGAAGCTCGTCATGGCCACGCGGTACCCCTCTCCGCGGCGACCTCAGTCGTCGGACTGCTCCTCGACCTTCTTCCGGATCCGGCCCATGCCGGGGAGGTTCTTCACCATCTCGCTGACCTCCTCGACGATCTCCAGCAGGTCGTGCATGTCGGGTGCGACGGAGGCGAACGACGTGAGCATCGGCATCACGTCCTCCTTCATCGACTGCTCGAGCGCCGGCAGCCGGTTCACCAGCGCCACCACGGCCTCGACCTCGGCCGGGTCGGTGGTCTCGGCGAGCCGGTCGAGCATCGGCACCAGCTCCGTGGCCGACGGCTCGATCCGCTCCAGGAGCGCCATGGCGCGGCCGAGCGGGTCCTCGACGGAGGTGAGCAGGGCGTCGGCCCGACGTCGGGTGTCGTCGACGCCGCCGATCGCCTCGTCCGCCCTGCGCTGCGTGCCGTCGACACCCTGCATCGCCTCGTCCGCCCTCCGGCGGGTCTCGTCCATCGCCGTCAGTGCCTCGTCCGCCTTCGCCCGGACCGCGTCCATGTCGTCGATGGCCCGGTCCGCCCGCTCGCTCAGCCCCTCCATGTGGTCGATCGCGCGGTCGGCCCGGTCGCTGAGCTTCTCCATGTGGTCGATGGCGAGGTCGGCGCGCTCGGTCAGCTTCTCCATGTGCCCGAGCGCGTCGTCGGCGCGGCACCGGGTGGTCTCCATCGCCGTCACGATCTCCTCGGCCCGCGCGCGGGTCTCCTCCATGCCGGTCAGCGCCGTGTCGGCCCGCTGGCGGGTGTCCTCGACCCGGTCGACCAGGGCCTCGACGTCACCGAGAACCGCGTCCGCCCGGGCGAGCAGCTGCTCCGCGCTGGCGAGGAGGCCGCCGACCCTTGGCGCGACGGCCAGGGCTTGGTCGACGAGCCAGCGGACGTCGCTGGGGCCGGGCACCAGGGGGAGCTTCATGGCGGAGCCGGTACCCCGCTATGTGCTCGCGGTCACCCGGTACCGGACGAAGGACGGCACGGCGAGCGCCGCCACCACCGTGCCGAGGACCACGAGCACACCTCCGCCGGCCGCGGCGGCCGCCGTGCCGACCGCGGCCGCGGCCGCCCCGTGGGCGACGTCGGCGATCCGCGGGCCGCCGGCCACGACGACGATGAAGACACCCTGCAGCCGGCCGCGGACCGCGTCGGTCGCCGCCGCCTGCAGCATCGAGGTCCGGAACGCCGCGGAGGCCATGTCCGCCGCGCCCCCGACGGCGAGCATCAGCAGCGCGACGAGCAGCATCGCGCCGGGCCAGCGTCCGGCCAGCCCGACGGCCACCCCGAAGCCGGTCATGGCGGCGCCCCACACCAGGATGCAGGCGATGACCGCCCGGCCCTGGCGGTCCACCGCCGAGACCCAGCCGCTGAGCACGCCGCCGAGCACCGCGCCCGCCGGGATGGCGGCGAAGAGCGCGGCGAAGACCAGCCCGCCCTCGTCGGGCCCGCCGAAGTCCAGGTGCGCGATCTCCGGGAAGAGCGCCCGCGGCATGCCGAAGACCATGGCGACGAGGTCCACGACGAACGACATCAGCAGCACCGGGTGTCCGCGCAGGTACGCCAGGCCCTCCACCACGGACCGCAGCCCCGGCGTGCCCGCGACCGCGCCCTCGACCGGCAGCGGCGGCAGTGCGAGCACCGCGCCGAGCGTGGCGAACAGGCAGAGCGTGTCGACCAGGTAGAGCCACTCCAGCCCCAGCACCGGGATCAGCGCCCCCGCGACGAGCGGGCCGGCGATCGCGCCGGCCTGGAAGACCGTCATGCTGAGCGAGTTGGCCGCCGGCAGCAGCTCGACCGGGAGCAGGCGCGGCAGCAGTGCGCTGCGCGTCGGCTGGTTGACCGCGAAGAACGCCTGCTGGACCGCGAACAGCGACAGCAGCAGCCACACGTCAGCCCCGCCGGCGGCCGCCTGGAGCCAGAAGAGCCCGCTGGTCACGATCAGCCCGAGCGTGGTGACGACCAGGATGGTGCGGCGGTCGAAGACGTCGGCCAGCGCACCGCCGTACAGGCCGAAGACGACGAGCGGCACCAGGCCGAAGAGCCCGGTCAGCCCGACGTACGCCGAGGAGCCGGTCTGCGCGTAGATCTGCGCCGGCACCGCCACCACCGTCAGCTGGGCGCCGATGACCGTGACGATGTTGGCCAGCCACAGCCGCCGGAAGTGCGGGTTGCGCAGTGGCCGGGTGTCGGCGAGGAGCGCCCGGATCTGCACGGGGCGGAAACCTACGCCGGGGTAGCCCGGCAGGACGAAACGGAGGCGGGCGGCGTCAGCAGCCCGCCGTCGGCTCCTGCCCGAGCAACCGGTCGGCCAGCAGGTCGCACCACTGGCCCGGGTCGTTGCCGCCGTTGGCCGATCCGTCGGACTCGCCGGGGTGCTTGATCCACAGGGTGCCGTCGAAGCCGCCGTCGAAGATCAGCTTCGGGGCCCGGCCGAGCCGGGCCCAGGTCGGGTTGATGACGTCACCGCCCACCGGGTCGGCCGCGCCGTTGCGGGAGCTGTCGACGACGTGCTTGACCCCTCGGATGCCGAGCTGCTTCAGCTCGGCGCGGAGCCGGTCGGCGTAGGCGGTCTCGTCGGCGAGCGTGCGGAAGTTCGACACGTTCGTGGCGATGCCTCGCGCGAGCCCCACGCCGGCGCGCTTGAGGAGCAGCGCGCGGCCGGGGTCGGGCCAGTTGCTGTGCCCGGCGTCGAGGTAGACCCACGCGCCCGCGGCGGTGAGCTTCTTGACCGCGAACCGCAGCAGCCGGACCCGGTCACCGGCGTCCTCGCAGCCGGCGTTGCCGATGAACGCGATGGCGTCCGGCTCGAGGACCACCAGCGGCTTGGAGCCCCGGACGCCGCGGGCGACCTGCTTCACCCAGGCGCGGTACTCCGCGGCGCCGGCGAGTCCGCCGGAGGAGTGCTGCCCGCAGTCGCGGTCGGGGATGGAGTAGACGACGAGGACCGGCGTCCCGCGCGCCTCCGCGGCCCGCCCGGCGTACGCCTCGACGACGCCCCGCACCCGGTCGGTCGGGTAGGACTCGTTGCCCAACCACAGAGCCTGCGGCTTCCGCGCGATCGAGCGGTACGCCGGCCCCTGCTGGTTCGCGGCGAGGAGCGGGTCGGCGAAGAGGCCGAGGCGCTTCCGCGGGTCCGCGGCGGCTCGCGCGGGCGCGTCCCCGCCAGCCGGGGCGCTCGCCGAGTCAGCGGCGGGGCCGGTGGCGCCCGCGGTGACGGCGGGGCCCACGGCGACGCTGACGGCGAGAGCGGCGGCGGCGAGCAGGGCGCGGGCGACGGTGGGTCGGGCGGACACCGGTGAAGGCTAGGGCGGGCGGGGCCCGCCGCGGACGGCTTCGGCGAAAGCCGTGCCTTGTCCTCGAGAACTTTCTTCGGAGAAGGTGTCGTATCCGTCGACCGCCGTTCGTGGAGCGGTCGGAGGGCCCCGACGGGGGGCCCCGCACCAGGAGGAAGTCCCATGTCGCAGTACCTGCTCTCGGTCCACCACGACGCCGGCGAGAACCCCTTCGAGGGCGTCGACATGGAGGCCATGCAGCCGGTCTTCGAGGCCGTCGAGGCCTTCAACCAGAAGCTCCAGGCCGAGGGCGCCTGGGTCTTCGCCGGCGGCCTCCAGCACATCGACGCCACCACCACGGTCGACGGGACGGGCGGAGGGGAGCCCGTGCTCACCGACGGCCCCTACGCCGAGTCGAAGGAGTGGATGGGCGGCTTCTGGGTGATCGAGGCTCCCGACCTCGACGCGGCGCTGCGCTGGGCGGCCGAGGGCTCGGCCGCTTGCCGGCGCAAGGTCCAGGTCCGGCCCTTCCAGGACGAGTGAGCCCCGAGCGGTCCGAGCCGGGGGCGGAGGCGTCGACCGCGGCCGTCGAGCGGATCTTCCGCACCGAGCACGGCCGGGTCGTCGCCGCCCTGGCGCGCCGGTTCGGTGACCTCGACCTGGCCGAGGACGCTGCAGCGGAGGCGCTGGTGGTGGCCCTCGAGCGGTGGCCGGCCGACGGCGTGCCGCCCAACCCGGGCGCCTGGCTCACCACCACGGCCGGCAACCGGGCCCTCGACCGGCTCCGCCGGGAGTCGCGCCGCGACGCCAAGCACCGGGCCGCCCTGCTCGTCATGGACGACACGCCGCACGAGCCCACGGGGGTCGTCGTGGACGACCGCCTCCGGCTGGTCTTCACCTGCTGCCACCCCGCCCTCGCCCCGGAGGCGCGGGTGGCCCTCACGCTGCGCCTCCTCGGCGGCCTCACGGTCGCCGAGGTGGCGCGGGCGTTCCTGGTCCCCGAGACGACGATGGCCCAGCGGATCACCCGCGCGAAGCGGAAGATCCGGGACGCCCGGATCCCCTTCCGCGTCCCCACCGGCGCCGACCTCGCCCCACGGCTCTCGGCGGTGCTGGCGGTCGTCTACCTGGTCTTCAACGAGGGCTACCTGTCGAGCTCGCCCGACACCGACCCGGTGCGCGCCGACCTGACCGGCGAGGCGATCCGGCTGGGCCGGCTGCTGCGCGAGCTGCTCCCCGAGGAAGGCGAGGTAACCGGCCTCCTGGCGCTGATGCTGCTGACCGAGGCGCGCCGGCCCGCGCGGGTCGCGGGCGGCGAGCTGGTGCCCCTCGCCGACCAGGACCGCGCCGGGTGGGACCGTGACCTCGTGGCGGAGGGCCACGCGCTCGTCCGCGAGTGCCTGGCCCGGGTCGCCGCGGGCGGTCCGCCACCGGGCCGCTACCAGCTCCTCGCTGCCGTCAACGCGGTCCACACCGACGCGCCGACCGCCGCCGACACCGACTGGGCGCAGGTCGTCGCGCTCTACGACCAGCTGCTCCGGCTCGACCCGGGCCCGGTCGTCGCGCTCAACCGCGCCGTCGCCGTGGCCGAGCTCGACGGGCCCGCCGTCGCGCTGGCCCTCGTCGACCGGCTGCCGCTCACGTCGTACCACCCGTGGCACGCGACGCGCGCCGAGCTCCTGCGCCGGCTCGGGCGGACCGCCGAGGCGCGGGCGGCGTACGACGCCGGCATCGCCGCGACCGCCAACGCCGCCGAGCGCGCGCTCCTGGCCCGTCGCCGCGAGCAGCTGGTGGCCGAGCCACCCAGGTGAACGCCAGGTGAACGTGACACCATGGCCGGGTGAACGGGTCCGGGGTGCGCGTGTGGCGGCTGACCGTCGCCGCGAGCGGTGCCCTCGGGGTCTGGCTGGCCGCGCAGCAGTACGACGTGTGGTGGACCGCGCTGAGCCAGCTGGCCAACCTCGCGGTGGCCGTGCTCTTCGTCGCGCTCGCCTTCCGTGAGCCACGGTCGCCCTGGTTGCGCGGCGGGCTCACCACCGTGATGGTCGTGGTGTCCCTCGCCTACCTGCCGATGCAGAACGGCAACCTCACCGAGCCGTGGTCGGTGGTCGAGCACGTCGTCACCCCGGCGCTCGTCCTCGTCGACTTCCTGGTCGTCGGCGGGAACCAGGCCGGCACCCGCTGGTGGCACCCGCTCTCCTGGCTGTTGCCGCCGCTGGCCTACCTCGCCTGGTACCTCGCCGCCGACCTGCAGGTCTACGACGCCCTCGACCCCTCGGCCCCCGCGCTGTTCGCCGGGCGCCTCGGCATCCTCCTCGCGCTGCTGCTGGCCACGGGCTTCGGCCTGGTGGCGCTCGGCAGGGCTCGCGGCTCGGTCCTACGATCGGCCGGGTGAGCACGGACGCGCCCCTGGCCCCGCTGACCCTGCCGGACGACGACTCCGCGGAGGAGTGGCTCCGTCACCGGACCGAGTCCTCGCTGGCAGAGGCGCGCTCGCTGGTCGACCGGCTCCGCTCGACCCCGCCGGCCGACGCGCTCGCCGCGCTCGAGCGGTGGGACGAGGTCACCCGGCTGATGTCGAACGTCGCCGCGTGCGGCTCGCTCCTCGGCAACGTGCACCCGCGCGAGACCGTGCGGGACCTCGGCGACCGCGCCGAGCAGGAGGTCGACAAGCTCGCCACCGAGCTGCGCCAGGACCGCGCCCTCTTCGAGGTCTTCGAGGGGCTCGACGACTCCAGCCTCGACGAGCTGGCGGCCCGGCTCCTGGTGAAGACCCTCGAGGACTTCCGTCGCGCCGGGGTCGACCGCGACGACGCCACCCGGGCCCGGATCGCCGAGCTCAACGACCGGATCACCGAGCTCGACCAGCTCTTCTCCCGCAACATCCGCGAGGACGTGCGCTCGATCCGGGTCGCTCCCGACCGGCTCGCGGGGATGCCCGGCGACTGGCTCGACGCCCACCCGCCGGGCGAGGACGGAGTGGTGACGGTGACGACGGACTACCCCGACGTCGTACCGGTCCGCACGTTCTGCCGCGACGCCGAGGTCCGCCACGACCTGGTCGTGCAGTTCCTCGACCGCGGCTGGCCGCAGAACGACGAGGTGCTCCGCGAGCTCTTCACGCTGCGCCACGAGCGCGCCACGCTCGTCGGGTACGACTCCTGGCCCGCCTACGACGCCGCGGTCAAGATGATCGGCTCCGGCCCGGCGATCCCCGCCTTCATCGACCGGATCGCCGAGGCCGCCCGGGAGCCGGGCGAGCGGGACCTCGCGACCGTGCTGGCCCGGCTCCGCCAGGACCGCCCGGACGCCGCCGACGCTGGAGCAGTCAGTCTCACCTCCGCCGACTCCGCCTACTACGAGGAGCTGGTCCGCAAGGAGCAGCTCGACGTCGACGCCCAGCTGGTCCGGACCTACTTCGCCTTCCCCAAGGTGCGCCAGGGGCTGCTCGAGGTCACCGGCCGGCTCTTCGGCCTGCGCTACGACCCCGTGCCCGACGCCGTGGTCTGGGCGCCGGACGTCACGGCGTACGACGTGGTGCGCACCGCCGACGGGCAGCACCTCGGCCGGATCTACCTCGACCTCCACCCGCGCGAGGGCAAGTACGGCCACGCAGCGCAGTTCACCCTCGTCGACGGCGTGGCCGGGAAGCAGCTGCCCGAGGGGGTGCTCGTCTGCAACTTCTCCCGCGGCCTGATGGAGCACGACCAGGTGGTCACGCTCTTCCACGAGTTCGGCCACCTGCTGCACCACGTGCTCGGCGGGCACGGTCGCTGGACCCGCTTCGCGGGCGTCGCCACCGAGTGGGACTTCGTGGAGGCGCCGAGCCAGATGCTCGAGGAGTGGGCGTGGGACGCCGACGTGCTCCGCTCGTTCGCCACCGACGACGCCGGGTCACCGATCCCCGCCGCGCTGGTCGAGCGGATGCGCCGCGCCGACGACTTCGGCAAGGGCACCTACGCCCGGGTGCAGATGTTCTACGCCGCGATGTCGTACTGGTTCCACGCGGACCGGCCCGACGACCTCACCGCGCGGATGGTCGAGCTCCAGGAGCGCTACTCCCCGCTGGCCTGGATCGAGGGGACCCACATGTTCGCCTCGTTCGGCCACCTCGGCGGCTACTCGTCGGGCTACTACACCTACATGTGGTCGCTGGTGATCGCGAAGGACCTCTTCAGCGCCTTCGACCCCGAGGACCTCTTCGACGCCGAGGTCGCCGGCCGCTACCGCGACCGGGTGCTGGCGCCCGGCGGCACCAAGGACGCCGCCGACCTCGTCGCCGACTTCCTCGGGCGGCCCTACACCTTCGACGCGTACGCCGCCTGGCTGGCGCGGTAGCCGCCGAAGTACTGAGCCAACGGCCGTCTGCCGGAGTGCTCCACGCGGGCGGCACGCCCTACCGGCCGCCTTTGCTCAGTAGTTCGGCGCGTCGAAGGGTCCTGCGTCGTCCGCTCGCCTGCCGCGCGGTGAGGTCGTGGGACAGGCCCCCGGCGCGGGCGCCAGGGTCCCGATAGGCAGCCGGGTCGAGGTCGAGGTCAACCTGGGTGCGATGGGGGAGTGCGGGCTGGACCTGCCGCCCGCGCCCGCGCAGCTCGACCGGGTCGCGCGGCTCTTCGTCCGGTTCGCGCGCGGCCACGGCACGCCGCCGGTCGACACCCCGGTCCGGCTCCACCTCGGCGGCCACCACGTGCGAACCTTGGCGACTGAGGCTGCGGGTGACCGGTCGGCCTGGCGGACCTGCCCGGAGCAGGGCTCGTACGCCGGGCACAGCTGTCCCTTGGCGGCGGTCGACGTGCTCGCCGGCCACCCCGGGCCGCTGGCCGTCACCTCGCGCCCGCCGGAACACCCGTGCGCACACCCGGCCCCGCTGCCCGGTGCGGCCACCATCCAGGCCGACGAGCAGATGACCTGCGTCGACTACTTCGCGGTTCGGCTGCTCGTCAACGACGTCGGCCAGGTGACCGCCGTCGACCTCGTCCTGGCCGAGCCGTAGCCGGCCGAGGCCGGATCAGATCCAGCCGGTCCGGCGGGCGATGGCGCAGGCGTCGTGACGGTTGGCCGCGCCGAGCTTCGTGACGGCGCTGGAGAGGTAGTTGCGGACGGTGCCGGGGGAGAGCGAGGCCCGGGCGGCGATCTCGTCGACCGGTGCCCCGTCGGCGGCGAGCTCGAGCACGTCGGCCTCCCGCGGCGTGAGCGGGCTGTCCCCGGCGGCGATCGCCTCGGTGGCCAGGTCGGGGTCGACGTACCGGCCACCCTCGTGGACGGTGCGGACCACCCGGGCGAGGGTGGCGGCCGAGGTGGTCTTGGGCAGGAACCCGCGCACCCCCGCCGACAACGCGCGCTTGAGGTGGCCCGGCCGGCCGTGGCCGGTGACGATGACCGACCCGCACCCGGGCAGCGCGGTGGCGAGCTCCTCGGCCACGCCGATCCCGTCCAGGCCCGGCATCTGCAGGTCGAGGACGGCGACGTCGACCGCGTGGTGGACGGCAGCGGCGACCGCCTCGGGGCCGGTAGCGGCCTGCGCGACGACGTGGAGGTCGCCCTGGAGGTCGAGCATCTGGGCGAGCGCCTCGCGGATGAGGTGCTCGTCGTCGGCGAGCAGGATCCGGATCGGCGGCGGGGCGGTCACGGCAGCACCATCCGCACGACGAACTCCTCGCCCCGGTGGCCGGTCTCCAGGCCGGCGCCGAGGGGCGCCAGCCGAGCCCGCACGCCGGCGAGCCCGCTCCCGTCGGCGGCCGGCGCCACCGGCGACCGGTCGTTGCGGACCAGCAGCACGCCGTCGGCGTACCCGATCGCGACCCTGGTGGCCCGCGAGTGGCGCAGCACGTTGGTGACCGCCTCGCGGACCACCCACGCGGCCGGCTCGTGCCACTGCTCGGGCAGCTCTCGGACGTCGACGTCGGCCTCGATCCCGGCCGACCGGAGCAGCGAGACGGCGCCCTCGAGCTCCTGCTCGAGGTCCACCGCCCGGTAGCCGCGGGCCAGCTCCCGCGCCTCCCGCAGCGCGTCGTGGGCGAGGCCGCGCACCTCCAGCGCCCGGTCGGCCGCGCGCTCGTCGTGCCGCCCGACCAGCGTCGCCGTCAGCTCGGCCTGCACCGCGATGGCGGAGAGGCGCCGGCCGAGGACGTCGTGGACGTCGCGGGAGAACCGCAGCCGCTCCTCGGCCACGGCGAGCGCCGCCTGTGCGGTGCGCCCGCGGTCGAGCTCGACGACGATGTCGAGCAGCCACAGGGAGAGCCGGACGGTGAGCACGAAGAACGAGCCGGCGGCGAGGGCGTACGCCGTCGTGCCGGCGTCGCGCGCGGGCACCCAGGCGACCAGGCCGAGGGCGGGGACGAGCGCCAGCAGCACCCGCCGGTCCCGCAGCCCGCCGAAGCCCCACGCCAGGGCGAAGGCCGCGACGAGCCCGCCGGAGGCGGGGAGGTCGCTCGGCAGCGCCGACGAGACCGCGACGAGGACGACCACGGAGCCGAGCAGCGCCAGCCCGCTGGCACGGGGCAGTGGCCGCGCCTGCGGGTAGAGCCGGGTCGCGTCCCGCAGCGCCCACGTGGAGGCGGCGCCGACGACGAGCGCGCCGACGAGCAGGACGGCGTACGCCGTGGGGTGCTGGTCCGCGGCCGGCGACGCTCCCAGCAGGAGCACGCCGATCATCAGCCAGGCGATGGCGAAGAGCGACTGGCGGGTGTAGAGGTCGACCAGCTGGACCTGGTCGCGACCGGACCAGACGCGTCGCCACCAGCCGGTCATGGGGCCCGACCCTAGCCAGCCGGCGGCGGTCAGGTCCGCGGTTCCCACTGCATCGACCGGCGGGCGAGGGCCACCGCGATCACCGTCCACACGGCGAGGACCAGGAGCGGCTGCCCTGCCGCGGCCCAGGTCTCGGAGAACCCCAGCGTCTGCTCCACGCTGCCGCGCTCCATGCCGAACCAGGTGACCCGCACCAGCTCGGTCATCGCCGCCCCCGGCGTGAGGTCGGTCCAGCGGCGGACCTCCTCCGGGAATCCGATGGCGACCTGGCCCAGGATCGCGAGGATGAAGATCGGCATGCTGGTCATCTGGGCCGCCTCGGCGTTGCGGGTCCACGCGGCCGTCCAGCACGCGAAGGCGGCGAAGAGGACGAGGGTGGCCAGCACGGCCACGAGGTACAGCAGCGGGTTGCGCGGCACCGGCTGGCCGAGGGCGATCGCGACGGGCACGGCGACCACGGCCGTGCCCAGGGCGACGACGAAGCCGGGCAGCGCCAGCGACGTGATGATCTCGGCGTCGGTGCTCTCCCCGGTGCGCAGCCGCTTGAGCACCAGCTCGTCGCGGCGGGTCACCAGCTGCGAGAGCAGGTTGTAGTAGACGGGGAAGAGGGCCGCCATCATCAGCGCGGTCACGATGGCCGCCGCGCCCGCCCCGCCGCTGTCCTCCCCGCTGTCCCCGACGAGCAGGAGGCCGAGCGGGAGGAGGGGGAGGACGACGGCGTAGAAGAGGGTCATCCGGTTCCGGGTCACCAGGATCGCGTTGGCCCGGGCGAGGCCGACCGTCCGACGCGGGGAGAGGGTCGGGACCGTCGGTCGCCGGGTCGGGCCGGTGGTGGTCTGCTGGCTCATCGGGAGGCTCCTTCGGCGACGGAGAGGAAGACGGACTCGAGCGAGGCGCTGCGGGCCTCGAGGCCGCGCAGCCGGACGTCGCGTGCGGCGGCGTCGCCGAGCAGGGCGGTCAGGGTCCGCTGCAGGTCGTGGGTCTCGACGGTGGTGCTGCCGCGTTCGGTGGTGACGCCCGCGGAGGCCGGGAGGTCGTCGAGGTCCCCGAGCTCGGGTGCCGCCTCGAACCGGATGGTCGCCGGGCGCTCCTGGCTGAGGTCGGTGGGCGTCCCCTCGCGGACGATCCGGCCGGCGTGCATGATCGCGACCCGGTCGGCCAGTGCCTCGGCCTCCTCCAGGTGGTGCGTCGTCAGCAGCACCGACCGGCCGCGGTCGCGCAGGGACCGGATGAGGTCCCACACCCGCCGACGGCTCTCCGGGTCCAGGCCGGTCGTCGGCTCGTCGAGGAAGACGACCTCCGGGTCGCCGAGGAGCGTGCAGGTGAGGTCGAGCCGGCGGGTCTCGCCGCCCGACAGGCTGCGGACGCGTACGTCGGCGCGGCCGGCCAGGTCCTGCTCGGCGAGCGCGTCGTCGACCGGCCGCGGCGAGGTGATCGTCGAGGCCCACATGTGGAGCGTCTCGGCGACGGTGAGGTCGGCCGGGAATCCGCTGGACTGCAGCAGGATGCCGGTGCGGCGGCGTACCTCCGCCCGGTCGGTGACCGGGTCGAGGCCGAGGATGCTCACCTCGCCGGCGCTCGCCGGTGCCAGTCCCTCGACGACCTCGAGCGCCGAGGTCTTCCCGGCGCCGTTGGTGCCGAGCAGGGCGACGACGGTGCCGGCCTCGACGACGAGGTCGACCCCGCGGACGGCTTCGAAGGCGGCCTCCCCCTCGCCGTACGTGCGGTGGAGGCCGGCGGCCCGGATGGCTGGCTGCGTGCTCACCTCTTCACGGTCCCCGATGATCGGGCGCGTCCCCAGTGCGCCGGCTCACCGGCTGACCATGACGTTTGTCAGGTCCGGGCGGGGGCGGCCGGATCTGGTTACCCTCCGGTACGTGACGACGCCCTCGTTCGACCTCAGCCCCGACCACGTCGAGCTCCGCGACTGGGTGCACTCCTTCGCCGCCGACGTCATCCGCCCGGCCGCGGCCGAGTGGGACGAGCGGGAGGAGTTCCCCTGGCCGGTCCTGGAGGAGGCGGCGAAGATCGGCCTCTACTCGCTGGACTTCTTCGCCACGCAGAGCTTCGACGAGACCGGCCTCGGCATCCCGGTCACGATGGAGGAGCTCTTCTGGGGCGACGCGGGCATCGGCCTCTCCATCGTCGGTACGACGCTCGCGGCGGCAGGCGTGCGCGCCAACGGCACCGACGAGCAGGTGGGGGAGTGGGTCCCGCAGATGTTCGGCGAGCCCGGCGACCTGAGGCTCGCGGCGTTCTGCTCCTCCGAGCCCGACGCCGGCAGCGACGTCGGGGCCATGCGGACCCGTGCGGTCTACGACGAGGCGACGGACGAGTGGGTCCTCAACGGCACGAAGACCTGGGCCACCAACGGCGGGCTCGCCGACATCCATGTCGTGACGGCGGTCGTCGACCCGGACCTGCGCACCCGCGGGCAGGCGTCGTTCATCGTCCCGCCGGGCACGAAGGGGCTGAGCCAGGGGCAGAAGTTCCACAAGCACGGCATCCGCGCCTCCCACACCGCGGAGGTGGTCCTGGACCAGGTCCGCGTGCCGGGCCGGTGCCTGCTGGGCGGCAAGGAGAAGCTGGACGCCCGGCTCGCCCGCGCCCGCGAGGGCACCCGCGCCGGTGGCAACGCGAGCATGGCGACCTTCGAGCGGACCCGGCCCGCCGTCGGCGCGCAGGCGGTCGGCATCGCCCGTGCGGCCTACGAGGTGGCGCTCGACTACGCGAAGACGCGCGAGCAGTTCGGCCGGCCGATCGTCGAGAACCAGGCGATCGCCTTCGCCCTGGCGGACATGAAGACCTCCATCGACGCCGCCCGGCTCCTGGTGTGGCGCGCGGCGTGGATGGCCAGCCAGCGCAAGAGCTTCGACGCGGCGGAGGGCTCGATGTCCAAGCTGGTCGCCGGTGAGACCGCGGTCAAGGTCACCGGCCAGGCGATGCAGATCCTCGGCGGGAACGGCTTCACCCGCGAGTACCCCGTCGAGCGGATGGCCCGGGACGCGAAGATCTACACGATCTTCGAGGGCACCTCGGAGATCCAGCGGCTCGTCATCGCCCGCGCGATCTCCGGCGCCCAGATCCGGTAGCGGGCCCCTCGCCTCACCCCTCCCGACCCACGACCTCGAGGAGCTCCATGTCCGTCGCCACCACGCCCACGTCCTGCACGCCCCCGTCGACCCGCCGGCGCACCCGCGCGCTGGCGGCTGCGGCGCTGTCGTCCCTGCTCGTCCTCGGTGCCTGCGGTGACAGCGGCGGTGGCGGCTCCGAGGGTGAGGCCGCGGAGCTGCTCACCGAGGAGCAGGCGACCACGGCCCTGCTGACCTCGGAGGTGGTTGCCGACGGGATGGTGGAGGTCCCCGCGGGCGCCGAGGAGGATGACGACGCGGAGGGGTCCTTGGGCTGCCTGGATGCGCTCGACGACATCAAGGAGGCCGAGGCGCCCGTCGAGGTCGACCGGGACTTCGAGGCCGAGAACGAGTTCGCGCTGCCCGCCCTGACCACCCAGGTGGTCTCCTACGACGACGCCGGCGAGACCGCGGACGCGCTCGACGCCTTCCGTGAGGCCATCGAGGACTGCGACAGCATCGACGAGACCGACCCCGACGGCGCGCGGATGCAGCTCGAGATCGAGCTCGACGACGCGCTGACCAACGAGGCGGCGGACGAACAGGCCAACCTGCGCGCGACCGGGACCATCTCCGCCGAGGGTGTCGAGTTCCCGTTCGGCATCTGGTTCGCTGTCGCCCGCGTCGACAACCACATCGTCACGGTGGGGCTCACCGACCTGACCGAGGAGTTCGGCGACCGGCTCGACGCGTACGTCACGGTGGCCGTCGACCGGCTCGCCGCCGTCGCCGACGGTGAGGAGCCCGCTGGCACGGCCGTGGAGGAGAGCGGCACAGTCTCCTGACGCGGCGTGCTGCCCAGCGTGCGCTGGGGCGCACGCTGGGCAGCACGCGGGCGAGGTGTTCCGGCTGGTCGGCCGCCTCACACGAGCGGTCGGCCTCCGACCGGCCTGGGAGCGCCCGGCACGATGGCGGCGTGACCACCTCGCGCTTCTACGGCCGGATCGCCGGCGTCGGCTCGACGAGCGGCGTGCGGGTCGTCGTGGGCCATTGGCACGACACCCCGCTCGGCGCCTTCTCCGACGCGATGGTGGCGACCGGCTCGGGTCATCGGGTGCTGCTCGCGCCGCACGAGGCCGCGGCGGGGTTCATCGCGTCGACCTACCGCTTCGACGAGGTGCGCATCGAGCCCTTCGCCGTCGCCGCCCGCGACGGAGCCTGGCGGGTCCGGTCGCCGTCACTGGTCCTCGACCTCACGGTGGGCCCGCGCACGGCCCTCGGTCGCCTCCTGCGTGCCGTGCCCCGCCGGCTGGCCGGCTCCCCGGCGTTCTGCACGGTGACGGACCCCGTCGCGAGGGTGGTCCTCGACGGCGTGCGCACGCGCGGGTCGGCCGGCGGCGGTCGGCGCGAGTTCTACGGCGCGACGGACCACCGGGTGGTGACCGCGGCGAGCGGGTCGTTCGACGGGGTCGACCTCGGCTCGCTCGCGCCGGTCGACCCGGCGCCGCGGTTCGGCTTCTCCTCCACCCCGGCTCGTCCGTCGGTCACGAGCGTGGTGACGACCGTGCGGGGCTAAGACCCCGTTGTAACGTTTCACTCACCCCGAGTCCACTGTCCATTCCGGTTCCCGACTCCTGGTGCCAGCAGGCTGCGACCGCCCGGTCGACCACCGGGTCGTCGAAAGGAATCGAAGAATGCAACCCGTCAAGCGTCGCGGTCTGCGCGGTGCGGGGATGGCCTGCGCCGTCCTCGCCACCTCGGTGGCCGTCGCCCTCCCGTCCATGGCCGAAGGTGGGGACGAGCCGCACGACACCGCGGTCGCCGCCCCTGTCGACCTCGTCGGTGCGCCCGAGAAGTACCTCATCGAGAACGTGCACGCCGCGGGCAAGGTCATGGAGATCGGCAACCCGAACGCCATGCTGACCGGGCCGGGCGAGCCGCAGGCGCCGGCCGCCGCCGCCATCTTCTCGCGGGCGGTGAAGCCCGCGGCCCTCGCCGCCCAGGTGATCGAGGCCTACCCCGTGGTCGGGGCGACCGACACCTACGTGCTCACGAACGCCGAGGGGGACGTGCTGGCGCGACGGGACAACGGCGACCAGTCGTTCCGGTACCTCGAGGTGGTGGAGCAGACGCCGGACGAGGCCGCTGCCGACCCCTACGCGCAGTGGCGCGTGGCGGACGCGGGCAACGGCAGCGTCTACCTGCAGAACGTGCAGCCCTACGACGGCGGCGCCGTCCCGAACCTGGACATGTACAACTGGGCGACCGCGGACGGCTCGGAGATCCAGACGTACGACGCCGGCTCGGCGAACGTCCAGAAGTGGGTGCTGCGCTCGCTGGTGCCCAGCACCCCGGTCCCCACGTCGATCGTGGACCCCGGCACCGTGCCCACCCCGCCGAGCACCCTCAAGGCGAAGTACTCCTGGGGCGCCGTCCACACGCTCGACGACATCGCGTGGGCGATGCCGGACGAGTCGGTGTGGGACGCCGACGGGACCGAGGTGACCATCGAGGGGACCGGGCTCGGCTACTTCGGCGAGGACGTCGCGGTCAGCGCCCGCTACACCATCGGGACGCTGGGCGACGCGGTCGAGGCGACGATGACCGCCTACGTCGGCGCGACGGTGGACGAGCTGCGGGTCAAGGCGCCGCGGACGGTGGAGCGGACGCTCTCGGGCTCCGAGCAGACGGTGACCAGCGAGGTCAGCTGGGACTGGTCGACCGTCACCCAGGACGAGCTCGCCACGGCCGGCTCCTTCACCGTGCCCGCACGGGAGTCCGTCGGCTTCGACGCGACCCTGCGGATCACCCTGGCCGAGCAGGAGGAGGTCAACCTGCTGCGCGCCGGCGGCGTCCATCTCGTCACCCGGCACGCCGACAGCTCCGGCGGCCTGACCGACGGCAACCGCAACGCCGTCGGCTTCAGCGACTGGCGCGGCGGCGGCGAGACCAACCGCGTCGACCCCAACCTGCTGACCTTCCACTTCGACGTGCCCTCGCAGGTCACGGGCGTCGGCGTCTACGACATCGGTGGCAAGCAGAACATCGGCGGGGTCACCGTGCAGTACCGCGACACCTGGGGCGGCTGGTACGACCTCCCGGCCCACGACCAGCAGTGGCCGTACGCCAACTCCACGCCCGACCTCGCCCTGGACGTCGACAACGACCCGGTCCTCGCCACCGGCGTCCGCGTCCGCATCACCCACAAGTCCAACGCCACGTGGAAGACGCTCTCCGAGGTCGAGGTCTACGGACGCACCCTGGCGGGGGCGCGCTGATGCCGACGCCGTCCCGCTCCACGATTCCCGAAGGAACACCCATGAACCCGCGCACCCGGCGCCCCGGCTGGCGCCGCTCGCTCCACGGCTTCGCCGTCATGACGTCCACGCTCGCCATCGGCGCAGCGGGCACCCTCGCCGGCCACGCGCTCACCGGCACCTCGCCGGCCACCCTGGCCGCCACCGCGGCCGACACCCCGGCCGCGACCGCGGACGACACCGCGGCGGCGGATCCCGCCGCGACCCCCCGCTCCAGCTTCGTCCTCGCAGCGCTGCCCGACACGCAGTTCTACTCGCGCTACAGCGCCTCGCAGTTCTACCCGAAGTACGGCACCAACCCCTTCGAGGCACAGACGCGCTGGATCGTCGACCACCAGGACGAGCTCAACATCCCGTTCACCGTGCACCTCGGCGACGTCGTCGACCAGGAGTGGGTCACGGGTGAGTTCGACGCCGGCAAGAAGGCGATGGACCTGCTCACCGAGGGCGGCATGCCCTACTCGGTGCTCCCGGGCAACCACGACGTCGAGAACATGGGCGCGCGGTCGTCGGTCGACAACTCGACCAACTACCTGCGCTACTTCGGCGACGCGACGCTGTCCGCGCAGGCCGAGGCGACCGGCGCCACCCTCGTCGGCACCTACCAGCAGGGGCTCTCCTCGGCGTACCTCTTCGAGGCCGAGGGGCGTACCTGGATGTCGCTGGCGCTCGCGTGGAACGCCTCCGACGACAGCCTGGACTGGGCGCAGACCATCCTCGACGCCCACCCCGGGGTGCCCGTCGTCCTCACCTCCCACGCCATCGTCAACGTGGGCACCGACCAGTCCTCCCCGGCGTACTGGTGGTGGGGCGAGCACCTGTGGGACCGGCTGATCCGGAAGAACGACCAGATCGTGCTGACGGCCAGTGGCCACTTCCACGGCAACACCATGCAGACCCGCACCAACGACGCCGGCCACGAGGTCTATCAGGTCCTCTCGGACTTCCAGATGGCCGCCGACGGCGGCAACGGCTACATGAACCTCTTCGAGTTCGACCTCACGAACGACAAGATCAACGTCAGCACGGTCTCGCCGTGGGTGACCCAGAAGGACCCCGACTCCCTGACGTCCTCGGATGCGCCGGTGCTCACCGGCACGTGGCAGGACTTCAGCGTCGACGTCGACTTCGGCGAGCGGTTCGGGTGGACCCTCGACCCCGCGGAGGAGGACAACGGCGACCTGACCGCAGCCGCCAAGGAGATCGCCTCCGAGGGCTGGGACGGCGGCGCCGGCCAGAAGCCGATGGCGCCGGCCGGCAGCTCCGAGGACTACGTCGAGGTGGGCGGGACCGTGGCCCACTGGCGCTTCGGGGACGTGGCCGAGGGCGACCTCACCCCCGGGGTCGAGGTGCCCGACGTCGCCGGCGAGAGCCCCATGCGCCGCAACCCTGTCGAGGCCACCGACGCCGACGACGAGCTCGACGACGTCCAGGTCAACCACGACGACGTCCCGTTCTACTCCGCCGACCAGGGTGCCGTCTGCTTCGACGAGGTGGCGCGCACCGGAGGCGACTACGACAAGCTCGGCTTCCTCACCACCGAGTACGGCGCACCCGCGACCTTCGCCGACCTGACCTCGACGAGCGGCTACACGATCGAGACCTTCCTCAAGCTCGACGAGGACTGGACCGAGACCTACAACCGGTGGAGCGCGGCCCTCACCCGCGGCGGCGTGCGGAGCTGGACCGGGATCAACGACTCCTCCGACCCCGGCGCGGGTGCCTCCTGGCTGGGCATCTCGAGCCTGCGGGAGTACCAGTTCACGGCCGGCGACACCGACACGAGCAACTCCTACACCCTGTGGTCCGGCGAGATCATGCAGGGCGCCTGGCACCACGTCGCGATCGTCGACGACCCGGTCGCCGACACGGTGATCATGTACGTCGACGGCGTCCCGGTGCTCCGCAACGCCTCCAAGGTCGGCGGCATGAAGGCGGCCGACTACATGCCCTGGATCATCGGGGCGTCGACGTGGGACAACGAGCCGGAGCACGGCTGGCACGGTTGCGTGGGTGAGACCCGCATCGTCGACCACGCCCTCGACAGCAGCCAGTTCCTCTACCAGCGGGTCGACATCGACGGGTCCGGACCGAACTTCGCGCTCGCGACGGACCTCTCCGAGCCCCTCGCGGCCGGCTCTACCCTCGGGACCCTCCGCGGCTCCGGGTACCCGGGCGCCACGGTCAGCGTGGTGGTCGACGGCACCGAGCGCGGGTCGGCGACCGTCGCGTCCGGCGGCGCGTGGACGGTCGACCTCGACACACCGATCAGCGGCGCGGGCAGCCACGCCGTCGAGATCGTCCAGTCGATCGGCACCCGCGACGGTGCGCCGTACCGGGCCACGGTCGCCATCGCGGACGAGCCCGCCGCCCCGGGGCCGGCTCCGGACGCCCTGACGACCGACACCCCGACGATCGCCGGGACCCCCGTGGTCGGGGCGTCGGTGTCAGCGGTGCCGGGCGAGTGGACCGAGGGCGCGACGTTCCGCTACCAGTGGATCGCCGACGGCGCCGCCATCCCCGGCGCCACCGACGCGACGTTCACCATCCCGGCGTCGCTCGCCGGGGCGGAGCTCGCGGTCGCGGTGACCGGGGCGAAGGACGGCTACGAGCCGGCCACCGAGACCTCGGCCGCCGTGACCGTCGCGAAGGCGGCGCTCACCACCTCCGCTCCGACCATCGCGGGGGAGCCGGCCGTCGGGGAGACCGTGCGGGCCGTTCCCGGCTCGTGGACCGAGGGCACCGCGTTCGCCTACCAGTGGAACGCCGACGGTGTCGCCGTCCCGGGCGCGACCTCGGCCCGCTTCGCCATCCCGGCCGCGCTGGCCGGTGCCCGGCTCACCGTGGCGGTCACCGGGTCCAAGCCCGGCCACGACCCGGCCACGGAGACGTCGTCCGGCGTAGCCGTGGCGAAGGGGACGCTCACGTCCGCGAAGCCGCGGATCAAGGGCAAGGTCCGGGTCGGCGCCACGGTGCGGGTCCGCACGGGCTCGTGGACCGAGGGCACGACGTTGCGGTACCGGTGGTTCGCCGACGGTTCGCGGATCAAGGGCGCGAACGGGCGGCGCCTCACCATCCCGGCGCGGCTCGCCGGGGAGAAGCTGGTCGTCAAGGTCGTCGGCTCGAAGCCGGGCTACCAGACCGCCCGGGAGCTGAGCGCGACCAAGCGGGTCAAGCGCGCCAAGCGCTGACCCGCAGCCGCACGAGCGACGAACGGGGCCCCGCCGGTGCGGGGCCCCGTTCGCCGTCCCGGGTGGCGGGCCACGCCCGGACCTCGGGAGTCGTGCGGGCGCCGACGGAGGCCCTGGCCTACAGCGTGGCCGCCCGGTTGAGCCAGGTCGAGGTCACCACCATGCCGACCTTCTCGTAGAGCGCGAGCGCGCCGGTGCGGGAGTCGGTGGAGAGCTCCGAGCGGGTGGCGCCGTGGGCGCGGGCGGCGGCGAAGGCGTCGACCAGCAGGGCCTGCGCCAGCCCGCGGCCGCGCTGGTCGGCGCGGGTCGCAAGCTTGTCGACGAAGCCGCAGCCGTCGTCGAGGTGGAGCAGGGCCGCTGCGAGGACCTCGCCGCTGGCGTCGGCCACCACGCGCACGTGCCACGGCTCGAAGCCCGGCCGCTGGAACGTCGAGGCGCTGAAGTCCTCGAAGGACTCCCGCTCGCGGTCCGACCACTCCAGGAAGGCGTCCTCGACCACGGTCCACACCGCCCGGCGCTCGTCGTCCCGGGCCTCGCGGACCACGTGGCCGGCGGGCAGCGGCCGCTCCGGCACGGTTCGCCCGGGCGGCAGCTGCAGCACCCAGCTGGTCCAGCGGACCTGGTAGCCGAGCGCCTCGAGCAGCCGGTCGCCGGCCGAGCCCTGCGGGACCGGCTGGCCGACCACGGTGGCCCCCCGGCCGCGTGCCGTCTCGCGGATCCACCCGGCGAGCGCCGTACCGATGCCCCGGCCGCGGTACGCCGGGTGCACGGCGGCGTCGGAGCGGTCGCCGCCCGAGTGCTCGCCGTAGGCGACCAGCCGGTCGCCGTCGAACACTCCGAGCGTGCTGGCCGCGATGTCGAAGGAGGGGCGCTGCCAGTCCCCGACGATGTCGCCCAGCTCGATGACGACCTCGCCGACGTCCTCCAGCTCCTGGGCGGCCATGACGTCGACGACGGGTTGAGCGTCATCGAGGGTGAGGGGGCGGGAGCTGAGCCCGGCGGGCAGGTCGATGGCGGTGGACACCCGCGCATCAGAGCACGGAACGGCCCGACGGGGCCGCCCATTTTGTCGGGCGGCCCCGTCGGGGTCGTGCGGGTGCTGGGTCAGGCGTTCTTGATCGCCGAGACGTCGAACTCGAGCTTGATCTTCTCCGAGACGAGGACGCCGCCGGTCTCCAGCGCGGCGTTCCAGGTCAGGCCCCAGTCCTTGCGGTTGATGGCGGTGCTGCCCTCGAAGCCGACGCGGAGGTTGCCGAAGGGGTCGCGCGCCGAGCCGGTCTCGTCGAAGGCGACGGTGACCGGCTTGGTGACGCCCTTGATGGTCAGGTCGCCGGTGATCGCCCAGGTGTCCTCGTCGACCTTCTCGACCTTCGTGGAGACGAAGGTGATCTCCGGGTTGTTCTCGGCGTCGAAGAAGTCGGCGGAGACCAGGTGGCCGTCGCGGTCGGCGGAGCCGGTGTCGATGCTGGCGGTCTGGATGGTCAGGCTGACCGAGGAGGCCGCCGGGTTCGCGGCGTCGATGTGCGCGGTGCCGACGTACTCCTTGAAGGCGCCGCGGACGGTGGTGACCATCGCGTGGCGGGCGCTGAAGCCGATGCGCGAGTGCGAGGCGTCGATCGTGTAGTCGCCGGTGATGTCGGCGACGGCGCTGGTGGCGGCGTCGAAGACGGGGGCAGCGGCCTGGGTCTCGGCCGGCGCGGTCGCGGTCTCGGGGGAGGTCTTGTCGGCCTTGCGGGTGAAGATGCTCATCGGGTGCTCCTGAGGGATGGCGGGTGGAGGAGGACGCATCGTCGACGCATCCTTCAAAGTTCAACCACCCGAACGGACCGCAGTCCGCTTTCATTCCCGGTCGCGCGGCCGCGGGCACTGGTCTGGACCGCTCCGG